>CANRDH010000012.1 GCA_947629295.1 uncultured Clostridia bacterium | reverse complement strand
GTTCACAGCCATATAAATCATCTCTATGGGCTGGTTGAAATGGCTAAGACAATGGGCGTTAAGAATGTGTACATCCATGCATTCCTTGACGGACGTGACGTTCCCCCTTCAAGTGCAAAGGACTATGTAGAGGCTTGTCAGAAAAAGCTTGATGAGATAGGCGTCGGAAAAATAGCAACGGTATCGGGCCGTTATTATGCTATGGACCGTGATAATAATTGGGAGAGAGTTGAAAAGGCTTATGCTGCTCTTGTTTACGGAGAGGGCGTTCAAGCTGATAACGCTGTCGAGGCAGTAGAGAAATCTTATGCAGAGGGTGTTACGGATGAATTTGTTCTCCCGACAGTTTGTGTAAAGGGTGCGACCATAAAGAGCGGAGATTCCGTAATTTTCTACAATTTCCGTCCCGACAGGGCAAGGCAGATAACACGTACGCTTGTTGATCCGGAGTTCAAGGGGTTTGAGAGAAGAAACGGTATGTTCCCGCTCAATTATGTGTGCATGACTCAGTATGATGCAACAATGCCGAATGTCGAGGTTGCATTCAAGCCGCAGAGCCTTGTCAATACCTTTGGCGAGTATATCTCCAAGAAAGGTCTTACACAGCTAAGAATTGCCGAAACCGAAAAATATGCCCATGTTACATTCTTCTTCAACGGCGGTGTTGAAACCGTAAGCGAGGGTGAGGACAGATGTCTTGTTCCTTCGCCGGAGGTTGCGACCTTTGACCTCAAGCCTGAAATGAGTGCATATGAGGTAACAAAAAATGTTGTCGAGAGAATAGAAAGCGGCAAGTATGATGTTATCATACTCAATTTTGCCAACTGTGACATGGTAGGTCATACAGGCGTATTCGAGGCTGCCGTTAAGGCTGTTGAGGCTGTTGACGACTGCGTAGGACAGGTTGTCAAGGCTATAAAGAAGATGGACGGCATAGCACTTATAACTGCCGACCACGGCAATGCGGATAAGATGCTTGATGAGAACGGAGAGCCGTTTACTGCACATACAACCAATCTTGTTCCGTTTGCCGTTGTAAATCATCCCTGTGAGCTCCGTGACGGCGGCAGACTTGCAGATATAGCTCCGACCATGCTTAAGCTTTTGGGACTTCCCAAGCCCGAGGAAATGGACGGAGAGAGCATTATAAAATAGCTTTAATTTTAAATCAATAATATTTATGCCCTACCGTAATGCACAGTCTGCTGCGGTAGGGCATAAAATTTTTTTTATTCGGTAAATAATCGGCAGGGTAATGATCTCCTGTTTTAATCTTAACTCATTTTGTTTTGGAGTCGGAATCAACCGCTACGATAGATTCAAAGGCATTTATTGCAGCCTCACTGTCCGGAGTCACGGCAACAAAAACATACGGGTATTTTATATCTGTTTTACTTGCGGTAACCGTTGAGTATGCGTTATCTCCGACGTTGTTGTAGGTTATTGCTTTTTCTCCTATATAATCGTTTATTACCTCTATAAGCTGTTCCTGTTTATCCTCTGAGGTAAGCCTGAAGCAGGCTATTTCCGTGAAATTATCGGAACGTGTTGAAATGTACATAGAACAGTCATCAACCGTCCCTTCAGGGATATCATAGTATTTAGATATATTGGAGGATGATATTTCCGAAAGATTTTCATATTTCATTTTTTTGACGACCGTTGAGGTGATTTCGGAAGCGGTATATTCTTTTTTTTCTTTCTCAGAGTTGTTGAATAATGTAATTATTACAGCAAAGGATAAGACAACCGATATTATAACAATCAGGACAATTATAATAATGGTGAGAACAATATTATTTTGTTTTCGTTTTTGGTTACTCAAGATATTCACCTCTCAATATGTGAATTTGTATATAAAACTGACTCATTATTACTAAATATTATATAATTTTTTGGCTGATAATGCAACTACAATGTTGTAACACTTATGATTTAAGCGGTTATGGAGAAATATATATAACCAAAAGATATTTTTTGTATAACATTCAGTTTATATGAGCGTTTTTGTAAAAGACAGAGCGTATTTTCTTATAAAGAAAAAAGTGCGGATTAACCGCACCAAAATAAAGCATAAAGTCCGCCCGACCGTACCTAGTCAATAATAACCTGCCTACGAGATAAGCAGGTGGGTATCCTCCCCATGATTTCATACTCCCTTCGTCCGCAAAAGCGGGAGGTCTGAAGTCCACCACAGGAGCCGGATTCCCGATTTAAGGGTTGTAGGGTTATTTTAGACCGTAATACGCATCAGGCAGACAATATAAACAAAAAATATAATTTACTTATGCTAATATTATACAACATTCATATTAAAAAATCAATAGTAAATTTAAAACAATTATATTTTTATTATTCAAGCATTTCATCAAAATTATTCTCGAAAATTTCGGAAATTTCATCAAGCAAATCCTCATCCTCGATTTCCGCAAGCTGAGGTTCGCCGTTTTCATCCTCCACAGCCTCAAAAATCATATAGGTGCTGCCCGATTCAATATCCTGCTCGGGGAGATCAAAGGTAGGCATAAGGGCATAATAATGTCCGTCCTTATAGTCAATTTCATCGAGAACCTCAAATTCGTATTCATTTCCTTCATCGTCAAGAAGGGAAATAAGGTCAACCTCATCCATTTCCTCATCATTTGCGATATTATCGTTCTTGCTCATAACAACAGCTCCTGTTCAATAAAACTTTAACGGATATACATTCCTTTTACAATATGATTGAGATGTCTTTAAATAGGAATGTTTATCTCCGCTTACTGAATATTTTATACTTATTTCCATAATAAGTCAATAGTTAATATAATTTTATGAAAAATAAAATTTTTTCAAAAAAGTTCAAAAAAACTATTGACATTTTACAATAACATGGTATAATTATATCAAGATAACAAGCCGAAGCATAGAAGGATATGACCCTTGACTGCGGGGTGGCTTCGGAAGTGTCTAATCCACGAAGGGAGGCAAGCTCCGATGGGCGAAGTAGAACCGGTTTTTTCTGATGACCTTGATGCCTCTTGGTGCGAGGTCTTCTACAGGGAGAGGACGAGGTGAAAACTGCATTTTTCGGGCTGGAGTTTTTGATAGATCCGCTTGGCTTAGCGGGCGGCAACGATCGATAACCGCTCTAAGTAAGGTATTTAACCGTAGATTTTCAATAGTTCTTTGATCTGTATGGAGGTGCCTGACGATGACGGTCAGCGTCTTTTGGATTGTGTGTAGGCGCGAGGGCAGCTTCCAACCAAGAAACTACAATTGAATAAATGCGCTGCACTGTTTCAGAATAAGTTTTAGTTGTGTTGGCGTTATAACCGGATGGCACACGGTGATTCCCCATAGTTTGGGAATGTGCCGCAGGCTGAACAAGTATTATGTACCGTTTGCCCGGTTGGTTTTGCGTGGATTTGAGTGGTTGGCGAATGATTGCGGATTGGTTGGTTTGACTTTTCCGTTGCGACGTTTAAATTGGTTTTCTGGATTGTTCGTTGATTTACGGTGTGTCCTGCGCATACAAGGGCGGATAGGTTGATCGCAAGTTTTGCTTATAGATATAATTTGTGAGATAAGGACTGAATCCAATGTAATATTCAGCTTTTGAGCATGGGCTCACGGTTAGATCATAGTTTAGGATTGATTCCGATGATTAGGTAATGTAAATAACAAATTTACTCATTTCTCCTATAATTTTATCCCCGACGGCAGCAGCCGTCGGGGATAAAGTTCTGTTTGTCAATTTTGCTCAGAGAGTATTTCTTCAAGCGCTCTGGCGAGCTGGTCGGGACAAGATG
Source organism: uncultured Clostridia bacterium (assembly GCA_947629295.1). GTDB lineage: Bacteria > Bacillota > Clostridia > Oscillospirales > Acutalibacteraceae > UBA1213. Next base: position 15,219 of record CANRDH010000012.1, on the reverse strand, counting down.
TGCCCCTGCTGTTGCAGTCTATATTTTTGCAGCGTTTTATAACGTCAGTCGCCTTCATACCCTTAACAAGGGAGGCAATGCCCTGTGTATTTCCGTTGCAGCCGCCGTTAAATATTACATTCTTTACGATACCGTCCTCAATCTCAATCTCTATTGAGCGGGAACAGGTACCTTTTGTTTTATATACAGTTTTCATATTGACTATCCTCCTGCTCTTTATTAAAAATGAGCTGTTGCATTCGGTGAATTTACAATCAAGTCACAGATTGATTAAAGTACTTACGGACTGACAGCGGAGGCACTCCGCTCCAATTTACTGTTTTTATGAGAGGGACGCCCCTAAATAGAGGGCGTCCCTGACTTTCCTGTCTATACCATCAACCTCGCCGTCCGGGCGGCGCAGCTATTTGGTACAGTATTCATACTTATTAACGAGAAGGCTCAATTAAGCTTACTAAAAGCTTAATGTGCCAAGCCTCCTTTTATGTTCAATCAGTCGCTTGTGTAGGGGAGAAGAGAAAGATATCTTGCACGCTTGATAGCAACTGTAAGCTCACGCTGATGACGTGCGCACGTACCTGTTACTCTGCGGGGAAGAATTTTAGCTCTTTCCGAAATGAAACGACGAAGTCTGGATATATCCTTATAGTCGATTGCTTCTACTTTATCCACACAAAATGCGCAGACCTTCTTACGTCCCTTACGACCGCCTCTGCGGTTATCTCTTTCGACTCTTTCAGCCATCTGAAGTTCCTCCTGTTCTTAAAAATTAAAAGGGTAAATCCTCATCTGAAGGCATCTCGGTAAAATCTCCCGTATCACCCTGCGAATAAGCGGTGACAGGAGTATTATTTGACGCCTGAGAGTAGGATCGTTGGTTATAGCTGTTCCCTCCGCTATATGACGAATCACGTTTCGGTTCACAAAACTCAACATTATCTGCGAATACTTCAAAGGTATAACGCTTGCTTCCGTCCTGAGCCGTATATGAGCCCGTGCGAATCGAACCCGTAAGTGCGATGCGCTGACCTTTTGAGAAATACTTACATACAAATTCAGCGGTTTGACGCCATGCAACGATTGTAATAAAATCAGCCTGTCTTTCCTCGCCGGCTTTTGTATACTGGCGGTCAACAGCGATATTGAATCTTGTTGTTGCGATACCGGACTGAGTATGACGTAACTCCGGGTCAGCAGTGAGTCTGCCTAATAAAGATACGTTATTCATAATGAATTTCCTCCTGAATTAAGCTTCCTTTTTTACGATCATAGAACGAAGAACACCGTCGGTAATCTTGGCAACTCTGTCGAGCTCAGCCGGGAAAGCGGGTTCGGACTTGAAGTTGAAAAGAATGTAATAAGCGTCTGTTTCCTTATTGATAGGATAACAAAGCTTTCTTTTACCCCATTCGTCTACGCTTTCAACGGTAGCGTTCTTCTCAATAAGAGCCTTGAACTTATTGACGGTCTCTGTTACAGCCTCTTCACCCTGCTTCAAAGAAACAACAAATACAGCCTCGTAAGAATTTATAACTGCCATTTTCTGCACCTCCTTCTGGACATTTGGCTCCCGTGGGAGCAAGGATTATGTTGTAACACAACAGATTGATTATAACATCATTATTTTTTAAAGTCAAGGGTAAAATTCGATGTAAACTGTTAATACCTGATTTTTTTCTCAAAATCCTCAAGCACATACCCTAATTTATCCATACCGTAACGACATCTCTTTTATGGTTGAAATAATACATTTTCTCCCAAATATCCGAATATATTATGCTTCTTCAAATAAGCTACACGTCTTTTGCCTATCAAACAGACCATTTAATATTCTAATTTTTGACATTTCCATTTTTTTAATTGCTTTTTTGTATGCTCAAATTCATTACTGCCATTCATAATTATTCCTTATCCCCTCATTGATAATTACTGAAAGAAGTCCCTCGCCTATGATGTGAAGGCGGGGAACTTCTGAATTGTTTGTTAAAGCGCGGAAACGATTTCCTTCAGATATGCCTTGAAAGCATCTCCGAGTGTGGGATTTTTTAGGGCTATTTCAACGGCAGCCTGAAGTATTCCGAGCTTATCACCCATGTCATAGCGTTTTCCCGTAAAATCAACGCCTGTCATATTTACTGTTTGTGCAAGCGTCCTCATAGCGTCGGTAAGCTGAATTTCTCCGCCGGCACCCGGTGCTGTTTTGTCAAGAATATCAAAGATATCCGGTGTGAGAACACATCTTCCGAGAATGGAATAGGTAGAAAGCACTTCCTCCTTGGTCTGCGGCTTTTCGACCATATCCGTACAATTATAGATGTTACCCTCAAGATGCTCCACTTTGAGCGAACTGTATTTTGATATTGCTTCCTCCGGAACGGATTTTATACCCACAACGGCTTTTCCGAATTTTTCATACGCTCTTATAAGCTGACCGCAGGCAGGGTCGTCGCCGATTATAACATCATCACCGTAAAGTACTGCAAAAGGCTCGTTGCCTACAAATGAACGTGCGCAGTTTACTGCATGACCGAGTCCTTTTGTTTCCTTCTGACGGATAAAATAAAAATTTGCAAGCTTTGATATGGAAACAACCTCGTCATATGCATCCTTTTTACCTGTTTCAATAAGCCTTTGCTCAAGCTCGGGGCTGCGATCAAAATGATCCTCTATAATACCTTTACCGCGGTTTGTTATAATCAGAATATCCGTAATTCCTGAATTGACAGCCTCCTCAACAATATACTGAATAGCAGGCTTGTCAACAATCGTCAACATCTCCTTCGGCATTGATTTTGTTGCAGGCAGAACCCTTGTTCCCAGACCGGCGGCGGGAATGACCGCTTTTGTAACTTTCATAAAATTCCTCCTTAAAAAATTATCTGAATTTTCAATTATTACCCCATAAACATAAATGCAACAGTTACAATCAGCTCACAGGCGAGAAACATCATGCTCAGTCCCTGATTTATACCGCCTTTTGTTTTTATTATTTCGAGTATTTCTTTTTCATCTTTACCGTTGTTTTTTTTCTTTATGGTTTTGATTTTCTTTATCGCACGTTTATAATAGTCTCTGTTGGCTCTGAAAGCAAGAATAACCGTGACGACAAAAGCAATAAAAGCAAGTACCATCGGCAAAAGCATCAATATTCTGTGCAGCATATCACAGTTTGTCCATATCCAGTCGATATAATCCCCATAGTAAGCATAACCGCCGGCTGCAACGGAATTCTGCGCTTCGCTCCAAAGCTCGTTTGTATGGAAAAATCTGTAACAGACATATTGGGCAGCCATCGGCAGAACGGTCAGCAGACTTATAATTATACCCATCAGATATTGTTTGCGGTAAAAATACCACACACCCTGAAATAAAAATGTGGAAAAATTGTATCTGCTGATATTTCTCTTTTTAATAGATGAAAATATAGGGCCGTAATACAACTCGTTGCTTCCTACATAGGTCATAAGCTCTTCGCCGGTAACACCTTCAAAGTCCTCATCCCTTTTTATGCCGACAGCAAAGTCTCTTATATCGTCAATATGGTATTTTTTTGTCCGAAAAACAGGAGACGCCATTCTTAAAGGATCGTCTTCATCCGTTTCTTCGTCATCAAAAGGGCTGTTATAGGAATCTGTCAGGAAATCGCCGCATCTCTCGCAGACGATACTGTCCTTTGAGTTTTTGTGACCGCAGCGTCTGCACACTATAGAGTTGTCGTCTGCTTCCTCTGCTGACTCAATATCCGGTTCTTCATTTTCATCGTGCCATGCTTCTCCTTTTTTATGCAAATCGGAGAATATACAAGCACCTTTGGTTTCGTAACATTCCCTGTGGTAAGGCGCGCCGCATTTGGGACATACGACTATGTCGTCACCGTCCGTAAAACGCTTGGTGCATACAGGGCAGCTTTTTTTAGTAAAATCCATTTCCCTCTCCCGAAATATAGTATTTGTATAATTATACAATATAATTTTAGAATTGGCAAGTTTATGGCAAAATAAATTTAATTTCATATATTTTCCGTAACATTGCTTTTTGTTTTGGTAAAATATGCAAAAATATATGAATAAACGTAAAAATGGATTTTCGTACTTTACAAAGAAATTGTTTTGAATTATAATATATTGGTAATAATATGTAAGGTACGGAATGGTGGATAATATGATACAATTTGAAGAACTGAGATTACAGCTTGAGAGTTTGCATCCCGATATAACCGAGCTTGCAAATGCACTCGGTCTGGAAAAGCTGAAAATGGAAATAGAGCAGCTTGAGCAAAGAGCTTCACAGCCGGGTTTCTGGGATGATGTGGAAAATTCGCAGAAGATATTGCAGAAAACGGGAGCTCTCAAAAATAAGGTGGCAGAATATGATTCTCTTGTATCGTCCTACGACGATGCAATGGCTCTTATTGAGCTTGCGGACGAGGAGGAGGACCTTTCTCTTCTTGAAGAGGCTCGGGGCGAGGTTGAAAAGATAAAGACAAATCTTGAGGCTCAGCGTTTGCAGACTCTTCTGATTGGGGAGTACGATTCCAAAAATGCCATACTTACATTCCATGCGGGCGCAGGCGGAACTGAGGCGCAGGATTGGGCAATGATGCTTTACAGGATGTATATGAGATGGGCTGAACGCCATAGCTTCAAGGTCAAGGAGGTCGACTACCTTGACGGGGAAGAGGCGGGTCTGAAAAGTGCAGTTTTGCTTATTGAGGGAGAAAATGCATATGGCTATCTGAAAAGCGAATCCGGTGTGCACAGACTTGTCAGAGTTTCGCCCTTCGATTCGTCGGGAAGAAGGCATACGTCATTTGCTTCTCTTGAGGTTATGCCTGAGATTGACAATACCATAGAGGTAGAAATACGCCCGGAGGATATAAAAATGGATGTTTACCGTGCAAGCGGCGCCGGCGGACAGAAGGTCAATAAGACTTCCTCGGCGGTACGTCTTACGCATATCCCGACAGGTATAGTTGTGGCAAGTCAGGTTGAACGCAGTCAGTATCAGAACAGGGATGTTGCCATGACGATGCTTAAATCTAAGCTTATCGAGATAAAGGAAAGAGAGCATCTTGACAAGATAGAGGATATTAAGGGTGTTCAGAAGGAAATAGCGTGGGGCGCACAGATACGCTCATATGTATTTATGCCGTATACCATGGTAAAGGATCACAGGACGGGTTTTGAAACGGGAAATGTAAATGCTGTTATGGACGGCAGTCTTGACGGATTTATAAATGCCTATCTTAAGGCGGCAAGTCTTGACCAGCTTAACGAGGATTTCTCGGAAGAAGTATAAACAGAATTGCTCAATAAATTGCACTCCGGATACTTGCGTATTCGGAGTATTTTTTATATAATTGAAGTAACTTATTTGACGGGATTTTACGAAAATCATATTAACCGAAATCCGGTTCGGGGTAAATGGACGGAATGGACTGTGACATACAGTGGGAGGAAAAAATGATAAAGTTTATATTAGGCAGAAGCGGAAGCGGAAAAACAGAAATTATACACAAATACATAGAAAATACGGGCCCTGACAAACGGATAGTTCTGATAGTTCCGGAGCAAAGCTCCTTTCAGAACGAGAAGAGGATACTTGAAGGAATGGGAGCGAAAAGGGCTCGGAATATAGAGGTTCTGAGCTTTAGAAGATTATGCGACAATATTTTTGACAAATATAAGGGAATAACGGAGGAAAGGATAGATGACGGAATAAAAGCCGTACTTATGAGTATGGCAATAGAAAATGCCCCTGCTGAGGGAGGGGAGCTTGAGCTTTACGGTACTGCCTCACGCAGCCTTAAAAAGACTCTTGACCTTGTGGAGCCTATGCTTACGGCGATAAATGAATATAAAATGTGCCTGATAACCCCGGAGAGAATAAATGAGCTTGCGGCGGGAATAAGCAATAAGGTACTTGCTGCAAAGCTGCGCGACAGCGCAAGAATCTATGCGGCATATAATGCTTTGCTTGAAAATACATATGCCGACCCCGACGATGATCTTGCAAAGCTTTATGATATTCTCGGTGAGCATGATTATTTTCGGGAAATGTCTGTTTTTATTGATTCATTTTACGGCTTTTCTGCACAGGAAATAAAGATAATCGAGCGTATTTTTTCTCAGGCGGAAAACGTATATATTTCAATTTGCTGCGACAGGAGTACCCTCAACGAAAAAAACTCAATTTTTGCAGAGCCTAACGATACATACAGAACGCTGCTGCGTGCGGCTGAAAGAATGGGAAAAAAGTGTTATATTGAAAATTCGGTAAACGAAGGTGTACGGTACAGAACTGACGCACTCAGGGCGGTAGAAAAAGGCATTTTTTCTGCTTTCCGCTGTGATACGGGCAACAGCTCCGCGGTAAAAAATGACGGGAGTGTGGAAATGTATGAGGCGGCGGATATTTATGATGAGGTTCAGCATATCGCCCGCAGAATATTCGGACTTGTGAGGGATAACGGATATCGTTACAGCGATATAGAAATAATCGGAAGGAGCCTTGACAGCTATAAAAGCATAATTTCATCGGAATTTCCGAAATACGATATACCCTATTTTCTTTCAAGTCCGGAGTCACTTGAGCTCAAACCGCTGATAAGACTTATGTTGTCAGTATTTGAGGTGATACATTCAGGCTTTGATACAGAAGCTGTTTTGCGCCTTGCAAAAACTAATCTTACGCCTCTCAGTGATGACGAAACATATATACTTGAGAATTACTGCTATGTATGGAATATAAGAGGAAAGAGATGGAGAGAAGAATTTACAATGTCGCCGAGCGGCAGGCGGACCGACGACGGTGACAATAGAAGCGTTGACGTGCAGATAAGTCATATCGAGGATATCCGTAAAAGATTGATTCTGCCCCTGCTTGATTTTGAGGAAAGCATAAAACAAGCCGAAACGGGGGGAGAAATAACAGTAAAGCTTTATCAGCTTCTTGAAAACTTCGGATGCAGAAAGAAATTCAGAAGCTTTATAAATGCTCTCAGCAAAAACGAAAGCAGTATAACCGTTGAGCGTGAGGCAGGAGTATGGGATACAGCAATGAAAATCCTTGATAATATGTATAATGTTCTGAATGAAAGAAAGGTTGACAGTGTAAATTATGCGGAGCTTTTGGCAATCTATATAAGAAAAAGCCCCGTATCCGATATTCCGCAGACAATAAACAGTGTGACCGTGGGTACTGCGGGAAATATAAGAAGTGAGTCCCCGAGGGCAGTATTTGCCGTTGGGGCGGTTGAATCGGTTTTTCCTGCTCAGACGGGTGTGGTTGGAATATTTACGGACAGCGAGAGGCGGCTCCTTCGTGACGAACAGCCCGAAGACAGGAGACTGCCGCTGTACGAATCGGTATACGGCGCTTCCCTTAAGGAAAAAATGAATGTATATATGACCCTCGCATCCCCCTCAGAAAGACTATATATAAGCTGGTACACACAAAGTCCTTCGGGAAAGGGCTGTGAGCCGTCTGTTATAAAACGTGAGGTGGAATCCGTGCTTGAAGGTACGGAAATACTGCGCCGGGAGGAAATTACAGCAGACAGCCCTCCGAATGAGAAATTATTTCTAACGGAAAGGCAATCCTTTGATATTTGTGCGTCATTGTGGAATACTGACAGTACACGTTCGGATACGCTGAAAAAATATTTTCTTTCATCCCCTCAATATCATGACAGGGTCATGGCAATAAGGAGAGCCGCAGCAAAGGAAAGCTTCAGGCTCAAGAATTTTGAAGGTATAAAAAGACTTTACGGCGCGCCGCTAAGACTTTCGAGTACAAAGCTGGATAAATTTGCTTCATGCAAGTTTTCGTATTTCTGCAATTTCGGTCTTGACGCAAAACCTCTCAGAAGGGCGGCTATGGATAGTGCTCTTTACGGTACGGCAATGCATTATATTTTCGAGCTTATTCTCAGGGAGTCAGGCATTGACGCTCTTAAAGCTATGAGCGAGGATGAGCTTAAAAATGAGATAAAACGTGCTCTTGATGAATATCTTGAAGAAATAGGTGACGCGGCTGAAAGAAGCGGCAGATTCAATGCGCTATGCGCAAGGATAAAGAGAAATGCTTTCAGGGTACTTCTGCGAATGTGCGAACAGTTTAAAAACGATAAATTCCGTCCTGTTGATTTTGAATTGAGGATAGGGGGGGATAAGGGAAATGCTATCCCCGCATATCAGCTTGAACTTCCGACTGGAGAAACGATATGCGTCAGCGGCTTTGTCGATAGGGTGGATACAGCCGAAATCGGCGGAAAAAAATATATCAGGATTATAGATTATAAGACAGGCGCAGATGTATTTGAACTGGGAAATGTCGCCAACGGAATAAAGATCCAGATGCTTTTGTATCTTTCTGCAATACTTAAAAACGGTTCGCAGAGATATTCCGACGGGTTGGTTCTCCTCCCTGCGGGAGTGCTTTATGTTCCGTCAACACCAAAGTCTGCTGCAGGCGCGGTCAGTAACGATACCGAAATAAGCAACGGTATCAACGACCAGAATAAAAACTTCAGAATGAAGGGACTTCTTATTAACGATGTAACGGTACTTTCGGCTATGGAGGAAGGCCCTGCGGGTAAATTCATACCCGCGTCGGTAAAGAAATCCTCTCCGAATGATTTCAGCGCATACAGCAGTGTCGTTTCCGTGGATGAGTTTGAAAATATTCTTAAATATATTGATATATGTATCAAAAATACGGGTGTGGAGATATACTCGGGTAATATTGATGCAATGCCGACCGGGGACGCCTGCAAATACTGCGACTATTCATCGGTATGCCGTTTTGAAAAAGGAGGCAGAACCTCCAAACTCCCAAAATACGGCAGGGAACAGGCTCTTGAAAAGATAAGACAGGAAACTGAGGAAAAGGACGGTGAGGACAATGAGTGATAAAAAAGCGGTATTTGAAGCTACTCCCGCTCAAAAAAATGCCATAAATGCCTGCGGAGGAGGGATTATAGTTTCCGCGGCGGCAGGCTCGGGAAAAACGAGAGTGCTTGTGCAAAGAGTAATAAGGCTTCTTACAGGGGATGATGCGGTTCCCGCCGACAGACTGCTTATTCTTACATTTACAAATACCGCCGCCGCCGAAATGAAAATGAGAATTTCTCAGGCAATTGATGAGCTTATTGAGGATAATCCCGATAACGATTTTTACCGCCGCCAACAGCTTTTGCTTTCCTGCGCGGATATATGTACAATAGACAGCTTTTGCAGTAAGGTGGTAAGAGAAAACTTTTTCAGACTCGGTGTAAGCAGGGATTTTCGTATAGGAACTTCCGCAGAGCTGTATGAACTGAGCAGGAAAATAATGTCTGATGTTATCGAGGAATATTATACTCCGCCGAAAGAAGGCAGTGAAAGTTACAGCGAGAAGCTTAAGACATATGAAAGCTTCAATCTCCTCAGTATGCTTATGACTGACGAAAAGCTTGATAATGACCTTGAGAGCGGGCTTCTGGAGGCGTATGACAAATATACATCCCATGCCTTTCCCGACCAATGGCTGAGGATGTGTACAGAACAATATGATCCTGAAAAGAAGCTCTGCGATAATAAAACTGCCGATTATCTTTTTGATAGTCTTAAGCCGTTGATAAGTAAGCTCAGGGCTTGCTATGATTCCGCCATGGAATATTATGGTGCGGTAGAGGCTGAAATGTACAAAAAACAGGAAAAGAAAAAGGCGAAAGATAACAAAAAAAATGCATATGATTGTGCAATGGACGCATATGAAAGCTACGGATATTTTCTTGAAAACATGGAGGAGCTTTATACTGAGGACAAGAGGAATTTTTCTGCGGCTGCGGATATGATAGGGGGATTTTCAAAGATACGTATATCCTACGGTTCCTCTAAGGATGAAAACATAAAGTACGCCGCGTCGACGCTCGGTGCATTTGCCGATATTGTAAACGGGGAGTTAAAGCCGTATTCCTGCTATACTGAGGATATTTTCAGGGAAAACAACGAAAAGCTGTACCCTGTAATGAAATGTCTGGCGGAGATTCTGCAAAAATTCGATAAGAGATACTTTGATGCCAAAAGGGAGAGAAGAATACTCGATTTTCATGACCTTGAAAGCCTTGTTCTTAAGCTTCTGTATCGTTATGACGAATCATCGGACAGTTATATTACCACGGATTTCGCAGCGGAAACAGCGGAAAAATATGATGAAATAATGATCGACGAATATCAGGATACAAACGATATTCAGGAAAATATATTTAAGGCTATATCAAAAAATGAGGAAAATCTTTTTGTTGTCGGTGATATAAAGCAGAGTATTTTCCGTTTTCGTGAGGCTAAGCCTTTACTTTTTAAGAAAAGGTGTGAGACGGCAAGGGATTATGACGTGAAAAGCGAGCTTTTTCCCGCTCTTATCGTTCTTGACAGGAATTTCCGAAGCAGGAAGGGAATTATTGACAGCGTCAATTATATTTTCGGGCTGATTATGTCGGAAAAAGCGGGAGAAATTGAATATGATGAGAAACACAGACTGACTGCGGGAGCATATTATCCCGAAAAAGCTCAGCCCGATACTGAGCTTCATATTGTGGAATACAGAAAAAGATCGCCTGACGGGGAAACTGATGACGAACAGGACGAGGAGGACGCCGATAAGATAAAAACTGAGGCAATATATTGTGCAAAGCTCATAAGGGATATTGTAAACAGGGGAGATACGGTTTACGATTCAAGAGAGAAAAGAGAACGCAGGGTTATATACAGTGATTTTTGTATTCTTATGAGAACCGTAAAAAACTGGGCGCATATATATTCCTCTGAGCTTGAAAGGTGCGGTATACCCGTATATACGGACGCGGAATTTGACCTTCTGGAAAGATATGAGGTCAAGGCGGCTCTTGCTTATCTTAAGGTACTCAATAATCCTCTTTCCGATATAGATATGCTTGCCGCACTTATGTGTCCCGTGTTCGGCTTTACGCCCGATGAGCTTGCGCAGATAAAAGAGGTAGAAAGGAAAAGCTACTACAGAAAGCTTTCTGCGCTTGCACACGAGGATAAAAGCGTAAATAAGCTTGCGGAAAAATGCGGTAAATTTATTGATACAATGAAAAGATTCAGGGAACTGTCCGTAACCTTGCCGACAGACCGACTGCTTACGGAATTTTTTGAAAGCACGGGCTTCATTTCCGTAATGAATGCTATGCCGAACGGGGAATTTCGTGTACAGAATCTGCGCAAATTTATGAATTTTGTCTCAGAATATGAGGGCAGCGTATCGGGGGGAATAACAGGCTTTGTCCGTCATATAAGATACCTTGAGGAAACGCATAACGGCATAAAGGTTTCTGACAGCACGCCTGTTAATGCTGTAAGGATAATGACGATACATCATTCAAAGGGACTGGAATTTCCCATATGTATACTTGCGGGGACCAACAGTAAAGGAAAGAGCAGCTCACTGCGGGTGAACTATCACAGCGAGCTTGGTATAGGCTTAAGAACAATGGATACTGAAAAGCTTTTGCAATTCAATACCCTGCAATATACGGCAATAAAAAGAGCCGCAGAGCTTGAAGAAAAAAGCGAGCTTTTAAGACTGCTTTATGTTGCGCTCACCCGACCGAAGGAACGGCTTATAATGCTGTCTACGGTTACCACAGACGCACAGGAGGAAGCAGATGCTTCAGATTCCTCCGCAATGACAAAATATCGTAAATATCTTAATAATATTGCAAAGAAAATTATATATGACGAGAGAACGGGACATATTCTTCCGGAGGTTGTAATGAACTGCAAGACCTTTTCCGAATGGATAATTATGTGCGCACTTCTGAACGGAGAAATGAAGGAGATCAGACATGACGCCTGCGTAAGCGGCGCCGGAGAGGTTGAATATTCCGATTCCGAGGTCATACTTCCGGCTCTTGTCTGCAAAACGCAGTGGAAATTTGTCCATGCCGCTGAGGTTGTACGGGATATGAAAAAAGCTGTTATCCGTGATATCAATAAAACCGACGGTGGCTTGGAGCAATTTTTACATAAGCGTTTTTCAGAGAAAAGAAATGACCTCAGCACAAAAGTTCCCTCAAAGGTATCGGCTTCCATGCTTGCACACAAAAGCTCACCCTCTCTTTTTGCGGCCGTATCAAAGCCGTCCTTTGCACGGGGGGAAAGGGTATCGCCCGCCGAAAAGGGGACAGCCACCCATGCTTTCCTGCAATATGCGGATATAAAACGTCTTTATGGGGAAATAGCCGAAAGCGGAGCATTTGAGGAAGAAAAAAAGGCTGTTATTGCTCAGAAGCTGATGTCTGCCGCGCAGGCAGAGCTCATAGTTGAGAATGATATAATCAATTTTTCAAAAAGCAGGCTTTTTGAAAGAATGGTAAAAGCGCAAAGGCTTTATAGAGAATACCGTTTTACCGTAAGTATTCCCGCAAAAATGGCTTTGATAGACGGAGATTCTTTTTCGGATGAGGAATTCGGCGACAGCAAATCCATACTTCAGGGTTCTGTGGACTGTATAATTGAGGAGAACGATGGTCTTGTCATAGTGGATTATAAAACCGACAGAGTTAAAAATGCAGAGGAGCTGGAGGATATGTACGCCTTACAACTGAATTTGTATAAGGAAGCGATCAATCAGATTTTTGACAAGCCTGTTAAGGAATGTTATATTTATTCCCTGCATTGCGGTTGTGAAATACTCACAGAATAAATAACCGTTTTGCTGTCTGTTTTGATATATTCATAGATTACGATACCTCAGCATAATATGTAACAGTAGAAACTGTGGGGTGATGTTATGTCGGCGGTATCGGCGGCGATGATCGGAGCTGCACTTGCCATGGATGCCTTTGCCGTATCGGTTGTATGCGGTTCCTCGGACAGAACAAGACGTCTGAGGTGTGCTGTGCTTACGGCTGCAGCCTTCGGTATTTTTCAGATGATTATGCCGATACTCGGCTGGAGCATAGGAAAGGTAGGCAGCAGGGCGGTTGAGGGCTTCGACCATATTATAGCGTTTGGTATATTGGTTTTTCTCGGAGTGAAAATGATTATTGACAGCTTCGGCAATATTATGGATAAAGCTTCGGTATCGTTTGACCTGCGCTCTCTTGTTGTTATGGCTTTTGCAACGAGTATAGACGCACTTACGGTGGGAATTGTTCTTCCCTCGACAGTCGGTGCCGAAACCTTCGCTTCCCTTGCGGCAGCGGTAGCTATGATCGGCACTGTTACGTTTACTCTTTGCTTTGCAGGCTATCAGCTCGGAAGGCGGATAAGTACGCTTAATCCGCGGGCGGCACAGATAATCGGGGGAATTGTCCTTATTGCTTTGGGAATAAAATCTCTTATAACAGGTTAGCAAAAAAATCATCTCTGTATATTATGATACAGGGGTGATTTTTTGGTTATAAGGAGAAGGTCAGGAAAAAACGGAAGGATGGCTAAAATTATATTTATATTACTTATTGCCGTAATAATAACAATAATTTTCCTTGAGATACGCCTGAAGCCTGTTATACGTGCCGTTGCGTCTGTACAGGCGCAAAGCTTTGCGATTGTAACAATAAATGAAACGGTAACGGATATCCTTGACGAAATGAATATAAGCGAGGAGGAGCTCGAAACAGTAAACACCTCCTCTGACGGAACAATTTCATCCATAAGAACCAATACTATTCTTACAAACAGACTTAAAAATCTCATAACGACACGTACACAGGACGCACTTTCAAATATACAAAGAAAAAGAGTAGATGTCCCGATAGGTACAATAATCGGAGGAGAACTCTTCAACGGTGTAGGTCCGGCAATACCGGTCTATATTTCCGTGTCGGGAACTGTGAACAGCGATTTTGAGGAGGAATTTCAAAGCGGCGGCATAAATCAGACGGTACATAAGCTGTCGGTCAGAATATCCGCAGAGATAAATATAATTATGCCCATGACATCATGTACGGAGAGGGTGGAAACGACAGTGCTTGTCGGGGAAACTGTAATAGTAGGAGAAACACCTGACGGTATTCTTATGCATGGACAGACGGCAGACTCCTGACCTGCCGTAGATTTGCGCTTGAATGAAGGTGCAAAATATGTTATTATAGGCTTGATAAAAATAACTGTACCATTTATACTACGGAGGTAAAAGCGTGAGCAATATTAATATAACAGAGGAAAAGCCCGGAATACAGGATGAATATACCGAGCTTCTGAAGGATATTCTTTATATAAGAGCGGGAAATAAGCAGCCATGTGGATATGTGCGCACATACGGCTGTCAGCAGAATGTTGCGGACAGTGAAAAAATCAAAGGTATGCTTGAGGAGATGGGCTGCCTTATAACGGAAAAACCCGAAACGGCGGATATAATAATTTTCAATACCTGTGCCGTTCGTGAACACGCCGAGGACAGGGTATTCGGAAATGTCGGTGCGCTTAAGGCACTGAAAAAGAAAAAACCGTCTTTGCTTATAGGTCTTTGCGGCTGCATGATGGAGCAGGAGCATATTGCGGACAGGATATATAAAAGCTTTCCGTATGTCGGTCTTGTTTTCGGAACTCATGTTATACATAAATTTCCGGAGCTGATATATAATGCCGTTACAAGCGGAAAAAGGCTTGTTGAAAGAGGAACTGATGACGGAAAGATTTACGAGGGACTTCCGATTCATAGGGACGGAAGCTTCAAGGGCTGGCTGCCTATTATGTACGGATGTGATAATTTCTGCTCCTACTGTATTGTTCCGTATGTAAGGGGCAGAGAGAGGAGCCGCCGTCCCTCCGCGATTATTGATGAAGCAAAAGCTATGGTAGAGGCAGGATATAAGGATATAACCCTACTCGGGCAGAATGTAAATTCCTACGGAAAGGGACTGGAGGAAAAAACGGATTTTGCGACGCTCTTAAATGACGCTGCAAATATTGAAGGTGATTTCTGGGTGCGTTTTATGACCTCACACCCGAAGGACGCGTCCCAAAAGCTTATTGATGTGATTGCGGAAAATGATAAAATCTGCAATCATCTGCACCTTCCGTTTCAGTGCGGAAGTAACAGGGTGCTTGATAAGATGAACCGTCGCTATACAAGGGAGAAATATCTTGAAATCGCAAATTACGCAAAAAGCAGGATCCCCGATTTATCCCTTACAAGTGATGTTATTGTAGGATTCCCGGGAGAAACCTATGAGGAATTTCAGGAAACACTTGACCTTATAAGAGA
>CANRDH010000011.1 GCA_947629295.1 uncultured Clostridia bacterium | reverse complement strand
TCAATGGAATATGTGTGTTCATCTGCCGGGAAGCTTCCCGATTTTGTTTCCTGTATATAGGCACTGAAACCCTCACGAATAAGGGCGCCTGCATCGGCAAATTTTTTAGCAAACTTCGGAGTATGACCTGTTGTAAGACCAAGCATATCCTGATATACAAGCACCTGACCGTCACAGGCATTTCCGGCTCCTATTCCTATTGTGGGAATTGTAAGCTCGTTTGTTATAATCTCTGCAAGACTTGCCGGGATACATTCAAGCACAACGGCACAGGCACCCGCTTGCTGAATAAGAAGTGCGTCGTCTATAATTTTTGCCGCACGCTCATAATTTTTTCCCTGAACCTTGAAGCCGCCGAAAACATTTACCGACTGCGGAGTAAGACCGAGATGACCTACAACGGGTATTGAAGCGTCGACTATAGCTCTTATCTGCTCGCATACCTCAGCACCGCCCTCTATCTTGACAGCCTGAGCTCCGCCCTCTTTTATTAGCCGCCCTGCATTTACCACGGCATCATAAACGCTTGTCTGATATGACATAAATGGCATATCTGCAACGACAAAGGCATTTTCCGCCCCCCTTGAAACTGCTTTTGTATGGTGGAGCATATCCTCCATTGTAACAGGCAGGGTATTTTCATATCCTAGCATAACCATACCTAGCGAATCCCCTACAAGTATAGCATTTACACCGCATTCATCCTCTATCCGTGCGGTCGTATAATCGTAAGCGGTAAGCATCGTAATTTTTTCCCCCGATTGCTTCTGCGAAAGTAGGGTAGAAACTGTATTTTTCATAATAAAGACTCCCTTTTTGATGTTACTGTTCCTAACGGATACAATACTTATTATAGTATGACATAAATTTCCGGGAATTTCAAGTACCGGAGTGCAATCTAAAATATGTGAGCTATTTCAGCAAACCTTCACTGCATTTTCACAATTATTCCCAATTCCGAATTGACACAAATGGCAATTTGATATATAATATAGGTATTTAATCAAGGAATGGGGTCAGATGATTATGTATAAGCTTTTGGAACTTTTGAATGAAAATGCGGATTTTACACCTGCCCAGCTTGCTGCTATGCTCGGTGAGAGTGAACAGACGGTCAGGCAACAGATTGAGGAATATAAGAATAAGGGTATAATAAAGGGTACGAAAACACTTATTGATTGGGAAAAGCTTCCTGATTCGGGAGTAAGGGCTATAATAGAGCTTAAAGTTACGCCAAAGGCTGAAACCGGCTTTGACGATATAGCTAAAATAGTAATGTCATATGAAAACGTGGAGAATGTATATCTTGCCGCCTCCTCCCGATATGACCTTATCGCAATGGTCAGGGGAAGTACTATACAGGAAATTGCCGAATTTGTTTCAAAAAGACTTTCCACCCTCGACGCAGTTATAGGTACGGCGACAAATTTCGTACTGAATACATATAAACAGGGCGGAGTGGCTTTCCATGAGGAAAGCGAAGACGATGATCAAAGGAGTATGATAGTATAATGGATTATACCACCTTGCTGAATAAAAAAATACAGGAGCTTAAACCTTCCGGAATAAGAAGATTTTTTGATATAGCAAATGAAATGGACCATGTTATTTCACTGAGTATCGGCGAACCCGATTTTACTACTCCGTGGCACGTTCGTCAGGAGGGAATAGAATCCCTCAGAAGGGGGAGAACATGGTATTCTCCGAATAAAGGATTTTCCGAACTGAGAGCGCAGATAAGCAATTATTTTTCCCGG
This sequence comes from uncultured Clostridia bacterium, assembly GCA_947629295.1. Taxonomy (GTDB): domain Bacteria; phylum Bacillota; class Clostridia; order Oscillospirales; family Acutalibacteraceae; genus UBA1213. The sequence goes on along the minus strand of CANRDH010000011.1, from coordinate 18,514 downwards.
CGTTTTGATGTTGAATATGATTCCGGAGAGGAAATACTTGTAACCGTAGGCGGTTCCGAAGCGATAGATCTCTGTATACGAACACTAATCGACAGCGGCGACGAGGTGCTGATACCCCAACCGTCATTTGTATGCTATGAGCCTATGACAATGATGGCAGGGGGGGTGCCTGTTATAATAAAAACAAGGTCGGAAAATGAATTTCGGCTTACCGCTAAAGAGCTTGAGGAGGCTATAACTCCCAAAACAAAGCTTCTTATTCTGCCTTTTCCGAATAATCCGACCGGTGCGGTCATGAGGAGAGAGCATCTTGAGGAGATTGCAAAAGTAATTGAAAAGTATAATATAATCGTGCTTTCCGATGAGATATACGGAGAGCTTACATACGGCAGGGAGAGGCACGTTTCATTCGCCAATATAAAGGGTATGAGGGAGAGAACCGTTGTTGTAAGCGGATTCTCTAAATCCTATGCAATGACCGGCTGGAGGCTCGGCTATGCGCTCGGGCCTGAGCCGATTATATCACAGATGACAAAGCTTCATCAGTATGCAATAATGAGCGCGCCTACAACGTCACAATATGCCGCAGTTGAGGCCCTTAAGCACGGCGACAGCGACATAGAACATATGCGTGAGGAATATGATATAAGAAGAAGATTTATAGTAGACGGATTCTGTAAAATGGGTCTTAAATGCTTTGAGCCTGAGGGTGCGTTTTATGTATTCCCGAGTATTAAAGTATCGGGTTTGACCTCGGAGCATTTCTGTGAGGAGCTTATACATTCACAGCACGTAGCTATTGTCCCCGGAACGGCATTCGGAGAATGTGGAGAGGGCTTTGCAAGAGTATCCTATTCATATTCACTCAATCATATCAAAGAGGCGCTCGAAAGGATAGAAAGATTCCTGTATTCGATTGACCAATCAGATGCAGGGAGCACGGAATAACAGAATTTTCAATATTTTAACGAAAGGTTGTACAATTTATGCGTATGACAGTTGCTTCCCCCGCAAAGCTTAATCTTTTTCTGGATATAACAGGCAAAAGGAACGACGGATATCACCTCATAAATACAGTGATGCAAACTGTATCGCTGTATGATGATGTTACGGTTTCTGTTGATGAGGTAGGAAGCGGAATAAGCGTTAGCTGCACAGATGAAAATATCCCCTGCACAAATGAAAATACAGCCTATATTGCGGCGGAAAAGTTTTTTGAATATACAGGTATTCAAAAAATGGAGGTAGGTATAAAGATAAAAAAGCGTATTCCGTACGGTGCCGGTATGGCAGGAGGAAGTACTGACGCGGCGGCGGTTATTTTTGCGCTTAATGAAATGCTTCAAGCAGGCTTAAGCGTGGACGAAATGGCCGAAATAGGGGAGAAGGTCGGAGCGGACGTGCCGTTTTGCATTTACGGAGGAACGATGAACGCGACCGGGATAGGAACGATATTAAGTCCGCTTCCCGATATGCCGGATTGCACCATAGTTGCAATCAAGCCGGATTTTGAAATTTCCACAAAAGAGGCATATCTGAAATCAGATATGATAGGATATGACAATATAAAAAGTCCCGATGCGGTAGTGGACGCAATATGCAACGGGAACGTAAGAGCTATGGCAAGGAATATGTACAATAAATTCGAGGAGATTTCGGGTATTGCGGAAGTTGAGGAAATCAAAAATGTCATGAAGGACTGCGGTGCATACGGAGCTATAATGACGGGGAGCGGCTCGACCGTATTCGGAATATTTGATGATGATGACAAAGCTGAGGACAGCCGGCAGGAGCTGCGTGACAGATACGGGAATATTTATATTCTGAAGCCTGTTCCACACGGCCCGAAGCAGATAAATCCGGGCATATTTACATCTATTTTTGAATGAGCGGCGCAGTGCCGGTACACACGCTCCGGAATATGTGTTTCACCGTACCGTAATTTAACACCTTATAAACTTAATCACCCGACCGTAACATTACTTTGTTGTGTGTTACGGCCGGGTTTACTTATTATTCATCAGTATAAAGACTATTTGAGGTTTTATGCGGGTCCTGCGCCGGCTATTCCTCTATGACCTGAGCCTCGCCCCTGTTCTTTTTGGGGAGGGGGATGTATTCAAGACTCAGCATACAGTTGTCTTTGCCGCCCGACAATATGGAGCGCAGACCGTTGAGAGCGTATTTTATGCATATACCGAGTACAGCCCCGATAATATACAGAAATACATCGTCAAGGTATGCCGTGCCTGTATCAAATAAAAACTGCATACCCTCTATTGCTGCGCCGAGTATTATTCCCAGAATAATACCGTGCAGGATTCTGAAACGGGGAATAAGCACAGAAAGATAGAATGACAGAGGTAAGAGTATTATTCCGTCCAATATAAGTTGTATAACACTTCCGTTTTTCGAGTCTTTGAAACACTCACCTATATGAGCAAGAGGCATAATATAAAATTCCCTTTCACCCTGCATATTGGGCGGTATCGGAATAATCATCTTCAATATCAGAATAATACCGTATATTATAAGCAGCGAACCCATACTAAGCGACATGAACCTAATAAAGCTGCGGCGTAAATCGTTAGAATCTGCGGCTTCGTTTGTAAGAAGTCTTGTTGCCAAAGCAAAGGCAAACGGAACAGCCCACAGTACAAACATACATATGATATTATATTCCGTAAGGTTAGGCCAGTATTCGCTTCCTCTTGAAGCTATACCGCTTATAACGGATATTACAATATTTAAAAGCTGAAGTGAAGACAATGTCATAAGAGCCGTGCCTATCGCCTCATATCGCTTTATTATGATAAACATTGCTACAATTATCACAAGCGAAATAAGAAAGACAAAGCCTATGCAAATGGCTTCGGATTCAAATTGTTTTTTTGCGTCATTCGGCAGTAAATACAGCATCAGTCCTGCGGCGAGAGAAACGAATAATTCGCCTATCGTTAGCTTCTGGCTAGGTAGAAGGGTCATTTATTATTCCTCCTGAAACTAAGATAATCCTCAAGTATTATCACAGCGGCAACACTGTCAACGACAGCCTTACGCTTTTTTCCTCTTGTATCGGTGATATTGAGATATTTATGAGCCGTGACGGTTGTACATCTTTCGTCCCACAATATTATCTCCAGTCCTGTTTTTTCCCTGAGCATTTCGGATAAAATACGTGCATTTTCAGCACTCTCACCCTCGCTGCCGTTCATATTAAGCGGCAGACCCACAACTATCAGCTCTGCATTATGCTCAAGCGCCGATTTTGCAATCTTATCTGCAAGCTTTTCCATATTGTATTCATTAATTACTCCCACAGGCGAGGCAATTATTTCATTTTTATCACAAACGGCTAACCCTGTTCTTGCCTTGCCGTAATCAACTGAAAATATAATCATTTTTATCTCCGTAATTCTGTTATGTAAGGTGTTCTGAATAATTTTCAATTAAAAATTCTGTCTTCATGCTCTCATCGATTCCGACAATATTTACCGACATATTTGTGCCGATTGGAAAATCTCCGATGTTTTCCACAGGCTTCCCGTGCAGACAGCATACCATATTCATTATTGCGCATCCATGAGAAACGATACATACAGTTTTCCCTGTATTATTCTTGATTATGTCATCAAGCGCAGACTTTACACGGTTATATACATCTTTCATGGATTCGCCGTCGGGAGCCTGAAATTCCGACGGTGCATGACGCCAGTTATAAAACTGTTCGGGATATAATTTTTCTATATCCGAAAGATATACCCCTTCCCATTTTCCTGCGTCAATTTCACACAGACGTTCATCGACAAGGATAGCTCGTCTGTGGTACTTATTAATTCCTTCCGCACTCAATCGGGCGCGTTTTTTTGTGCTCGTATATATCACATCTATTTTTTCGCTTTTGAGAAATTCAGCGGTTTCCTCTATCTGCTTCTGACCGCGCGGTGTAATATCACTGTCAATTTTACCCTGAAAAAACCTTTCAAGATTACCCAATGCCTGACAATGGCGGACAATTATAAGCTTAGTCAAATTCATTCCCCCTATACCGCGTCAGTCGGTGATAACCGTACCTGTAAGCTCCGTCACGGATTTCATGTCATGAGTATCAAGCCAGCCGTGAAGTCCCTCAGATATTTTTATAGGTGCGTATGGGTCTGTAAAAAGAATTGTACCTATCTGTATTGCGTCAGCACCCGCCATAATCATTTCAACGGCGTCCTGCCATGTGCTTATTCCTCCAAGACCGATAACAGGTATTTTTACAGCCTTTTTTACCTGATATACCATTCTGACGGCAATAGGGAATACGGCAGGTCCCGACATTCCTCCTGTTACATTTCTGATTATCGGTCTGCGTGTATTTATGTCGATTCTCATACCTGTAAGAGTATTGATAAGTGAAACAGCGTCCGCACCAGCAAATTCTGCCGCTTTTGCTACAGCGGCAATATCTGCGACATTAGGTGAAAGCTTGATTATAAGCGGCTTTTTGCAATATTTGCGGACAGCCGAGGTTATTTTTTCCACAGATTCGGGAGATGTTCCGAACTGTGCGCCGCCCGCCTTTACATTCGGGCATGAAATATTAAGCTCGATCATATCGACGTCTGTATCGGAAAGCAGCTCCGTAATTTCACAATAGTCACCTTCCGTGCTTCCTGCCGCATTGGCAATAATAACAGTATTCTGCTTTTTGAGCCACGGAAGCTCGACATTTATAAAATGCTCTGCACCGGGATTTTGCAGACCTACAGCATTGAGCATTCCCATAGGTGTTTCTGCAATTCTGGGCGGCGGATTTCCGGGTCGTTCTTTTAGTGTAGTACCTTTGCAGGATATCCCGCCGAAAACCGAAAGGGGATAAAGCTCCCCGTATTCATGCCCGAAGCCTATTGTACCGGAGGCGGCGATAATTGGATTACTGAATTCAACACCCGCTATATTTACACTCAAATCTGCCATTACCAAGCTACCTCCTCTGCATTGAACACGGGACCATCCTTACATACGTGTTTATATGTGACGGTACCGTCATCTCTTTTTATGCCAACGGCACAGCCAAGACAGGCTCCCACTCCGCAAGCCATTCTTTGCTCGAGTGAGACAAAGCACGGTTTGTTATGCTCTTTTGCCAGCCTAGATATATTTTTAAGCATTGGCGTGGGACCGCAGGCGCATATCATATCAATTTCGTCAATTATTTCCTCAAGAGGCGAGGTGACGAAGCCATGTATTCCGTATGTGCCGTTATCGGTTGTTTCAACCAGCCTGCATCCGATTTTTTTAAAGTCCTCCGTAAGTATGACCGCACTTTTGTCACGGAAACCGTTGATAACGACAGAATCATTTCCGGCTTGTTTAGCGCTGTACAGCATGGGCGGAACACCTATTCCGCCGCCGATAAATACAATTTTCTTATCCTGCGGTATATCAAAGCCCTTTCCGAGCGGTGCGATAATGTTTATTTTATCGCCGACTTCACATTCGGAGAGTATACGTGTTCCGTCTCCCCGTATTTCAAAAACAATGCGCAAAGTATCGCCTTCAACGTCACATATGGAAATGGGGCGTCGAAGTGTTTTTCCCGGAACAAGAATATGTGCAAATTGTCCCGGCTTTGTTATTTGTGCCAGCTCCGCGTTGCGCAGACGAAAATCAAAAACAGTCTGTGCAAGACGGTATTTGCCGACAAGGATACAATCCTGAGCATCAAATTTCATAACATCATTCCTTACTTCAATTATCAGATTAAAACAATCGGAATAATCCGGTATGTGAATAAGAGAAAAAGACATAGGATAACTCAATATCCCAAAACTCCCTCAAGCGATTCGTCATTCGTTATCCAATCGTTTACATCGACAACAGTATATTTTTCCTTGCTGTTGCGGATTATGATTTGTGAAATCCCCGCGTTTATTATCATACGCTTACACATAGAGCAGGCAGAGGCGTTTTCAACATATTCTCCGGTTCTTGCGTCCTTTCCGACAAGATACAGAACCGCACCTATCATATCCTCACGTCTTGCATGGATAATTGCATTTTGCTCCGCGTGTACGGAGCGGCATAGCTCATAACGCTCTCCGCGTGGGATTTTTAATGTTTCACGAACGCATACGCCGAGATCAATACAATTTTTTCTGCCTCGCGGCGCACCGACATAGCCTGTTGAAATAATCTGGTCGTTTTTTACGATAATTGCACCGTAATTTCGGCGCAGGCAGGTTCCCCTTTCGAGAACTGTTTCGGCTATGTCGAGATAATAACTGATTTTGTCTGTGCGCATAATATTACCTCCCGTAATTACCATCCTCATAAACAATTATATAATAAATAATGTCATAATTGCAATAGAAAAACTGAGTTTAATTAATGAAAAATGCAATACCCATATCTGAAAAGCCTCCCCGCGTTTGTATATTTATTTTTGAAAATGGCGTTGACATGGTCATTTTTGTGTAATATAATATTGTTATGATATTATTAAATAACTACTAACAGGTGGCGGCTATGGAAGAAACGACGGATATTAACGGACTTACAGAGAGAAAATTTCTTGCAAATTACAAAGCGGGGGATTATGAAAGACCGAGTATGGCTGTTGATACGGTTATATTTACAGTTATGCAGACCAAAGAGGCTAACTACAGAAAGCTCCCCGAAAAGGAACTGAAAATATTGCTTATAAAAAGAGGCGGGCATCCCTATATCGGCTCATGGGCTTTGCCCGGAGGTTTTGTCGATCCCGATGAAACAACGGAGCAGGCGGCTATCCGTGAACTGAAAGAGGAAACGGGAGTGGAGAATATTTATCTTGAGCAGCTTTATACCTTCAGCGAGCCGCACCGTGACCCCCGCACATGGGTTATGAGCTGCTCGTATCTTGCACTTGCGGACAGTGACGGTATTTCCCTCAGAGCAGGGGATGACGCACGTCAGGCGGAATGGTTCACCGTCAGACCTTATACAGTTGGACAGAGTATAAGGAAGCTTGATAATGGATTTGAAAAAATAACGGAATACCGACTTGAACTGATTTGCGGCGATATTAAGCTTTCGGGTATAGTCCGACATACGCTTCTGCGCACGGATAAGGGCGTAAAAAATACCTATGAGATAACGGAAAATAACGGTATAGCCTTTGACCATGCAAGGATAATTTTATATGCTTTGGAAAGACTCAGGGGAAAGATTAAATATACCGATATTGCGCTTAATCTTATGCCCGAATATTTTACCCTTACGGATCTTCAAAGAGTTTATGAGATAATACTGGGGAAGGAGCAAATTAAGGCTGCATTCAGAAGGAAATATTCTGTGCTGACGGAGCCGACCGATAAAATGACCTCGGACGCCGGACACAGACCGTCAAGGCTGTATCGCAGAAAGTGGCTTATAGATTGATACAACATTTTAAATCGGAGGATGTAGCGGTATGAAAATACTTATAGTGGAAGATGAGAAGGGACTTGCTGAGGCCCTGGGAGAAATTCTGAAAAGAGAGGGTTATTCCGTCGATCTCGCTTTTGACGGAAAAAGCGGACTGGAAAAGGTGCTTACGGGCAGATATGACTGTATGATACTTGATATAATGCTCCCCCTTATGAACGGTCTTGACGTTCTGAGCTATATACGCGTAAAGGAGATGGATATACCCGTTCTGCTTCTGACAGCGAAATCTGAGGTTGAAGATAAAATAAACGGTCTTGACTGCGGGGCTGATGACTATTTGACAAAGCCGTTTGAAACAGGCGAGCTTCTGGCGAGAATAAGGGCAATATCACGGCGTCTTAATTCGTCCCCCGATATTAACCCGAAATTCGGAGATATAACCCTTGAACTGAAGAAATGTGAATTGATATGCGGCGGTAATACGGTTGTTCTGGGAAGAAAGGAATTCCGTATGATGGAATTGCTTATATCCAATACCGGGCATATAGTGACAAAGGAAACTTTCGTAAATGAAATATGGGAAAGTGGCGACGAAAGTGCATATAACAATGTCGAGGTATATATATCATTCCTCAGAAAGAAATTACAGCTTATACATTCCGGAGTGCAGATAAAGACCCGGCGCGGCATAGGATATTGTCTTGAGGGTTCATGATTATGATAAAAAAACTGCAGCAAAAGATAGTGATTATTATTACAATACTGCTCACGGTTGCGGTGGTTGTCGTCATGCTTGCGATAAATATAATGTCGCAGGTACGGAATAATTCAAAAATACAGCGCTCTCTTGAAATACTTGCCGATAAAAACGGTATAAGCACAATATTGGGATTTGACCCTTACCGTGATGAGGAAAATCTGAATGCAGACAGCTTCGCCGTTAAAATCGGAGCAAACGGAAATGTGGAGATTACGCTTAACGGAAATACGAATACCGACAGCACCGTATTGGTAAATTATGCAAATAAGGCGTTTATGTCCGGAAATAAAACGGGATATATAGGCAATTATGCATATCTCATAAGGGAGAAGTCATATGGGGTTATTGTTGTATTTATTGATGTTAGCACAATCAGACAGCAGAATGAAAGTCTTGTGATTACCACAGTCATAATCGGAGGTGTCACTGTACTGATTTTCTTTGGCTTGGCTGTTTCATTGTCTTTCTGGCTTGTCCGACCGGTAAAAATAACGCTTGATAAGCAAAAGCTTTTTATATCAAATGCAAGTCACGAGCTTAAGACGCCTATTGCGGTAATAAAGGCAAATGCGGATGTTCTTGAGGCTGAAATAGGTGAGAATAAGTGGCTGTCATATATGAAAATCGATTCGGCAAGGCTTGGCGAGCTTGTGGACGAGCTTCTTGAGCTTGCAAGGCTTGACGATAAAAGCGGTCATAAGCTCAAATTTGAGGAATTCAATCTTTCGGAGCTTGTCCTGCAAACGGCATTGCCCTTTGAAAGCCGTATGTTTGAAATGGGAAAAAAATATGAAACGGATATACAGCCAAATATTTTCTATAAGGGTGATATCAGCGCAATAAAACATATTCTGTCCATACTTATAGACAATGCTTTAAAATATTCCGATGAAAACGGCGAAATAAGCGTAAGGCTGTATATGCGTTCAAATAAGAAAATTATTGAAGTGTATAATACGGGGATTGGTATTCCCAAAGATAAGCTTGATAAGATATTTGAGCGTTTCTACCGTGTTGACGAGGCTCGCAGCAGTCAAGAAGGCGGCTATGGATTGGGCTTGTCCATTGCAAGGGAAATTGTATACAGGCATAAGGGAAGTATATCCGTGCAAAGTGAATACGGAAAATGGGTAAGATTTATAGTTGTTTTGTGATTTGTGTATAACAGACGGCGGGATTTATTATTTAGAAATAATTTATAAATTTTAAAACAAAAAGGAGGAGTTTTTATGAGATGTCCGTATTGCGGATGTGAGGACAGCAAGGTTGTGGATTCCCGTCCCACGGATGACGGGGAGAGAATAAGAAGACGTCGGGAGTGCTTTAACTGTCTGAAGCGCTTTACAACCTATGAGATTGTTGAATCCACACCGATGATGGTGATAAAGAGGGATAATTCCAGGGAGACGTTCAGCAGGGAAAAGCTTGCAAACGGAATATTGCGTGCCTGTGAAAAAAGACCGGTATCCGTGGACGAGATCGAAACGGTAATCGATAAGGTCGAGGTCAAGGTATACAGCAATGCGGACAGGGAAATATCCTCGGCTGTGGTCGGAGAATATGTTATGGAATATCTTAAGGAGCTTGATGAAGTCGCTTATGTGCGTTTTGCTTCGGTATACAGACAATTCAAGGATATACATTCCTTTATGGAGGAGCTGGAAAAGCTTCTGAATGAAAAATAGAGCAGCAGTGATAATTTATTAATGATCGACGGTGAAATTTATGATTATTGATACACATGTGCATATAGGCAGGATGTTGGAATTTGATATGAAGCGGGAAGAAGTTCTCTATTCCATGGAAAAATACGGTATTGATTACAGTATTGTTTCGGATTGCCGTGCGGCGGAATTTGACGGCGATCTGAATCCTATACCTCACGATAAACAATTTTCACAGCTCGAATGTGCAAGAAGCGCTGTGGATTTTGCAAAGGAATATCCGGATAAAATAGGAGCTGCTCTGTGGCTCAAGCCATTCGGAGAATGCGCGGATAAGGAATTATACGACTTCATAAAGGAAAACAGGAAATATATAAAGGCTTTAAAATTCCACCCATATAATTCAAATCTTCCGTTTGATGACAGTAAAATGGACGGGTATATTGAGCTTGCCGAGTATTTTTCACTGCCTGTGGTATCTCATACGGGAGGCTCTGACGCTGCGTCCTGTATACGTGTGTATAATATGGCAAGACGTTATCCGGATGTTAATTTTGTTATGGCACATATGGGGCTCGGAACAGATAACAGCGAGGCTATCGGGCTTATCGGAAGGCTGCCGAATCTGTACGGAGATACGGCATGGGTTCCTGTTGAAAATACGGTAAGATTTATCAATGAGGTAAATGACGACAGGATAATTTTCGGAAGCGATAACCCGATAGACGGCAAAGATACATACCGTGAAAATAAATTTGGTCAGCCTTCGATGTATTTGCCGTATTTTAATGAGCTGAAAGATCTTATTTCGGGAGAATCATATGAAAAACTAATGTATCTGAATGCAAAAAAACTTTTTGGACTGTGAAATATATAAAAATGTTAAAAAACTGTTGCCAAAATAAAATGATGTGATAAAATAGTAGTTGGACTTTTTATTTATTCTCGGGGGATTGAAAATGTGGGAAACATTAAACTCGCTCTATAATTCGATAGTTGCCGTTCTGATGGTTTTCAAGGCGACAGACGTTCTTGATATACTTATAGTATCGTTTATTATATACAGCCTTATAAAAATTATGCGTGAAACACGGGCAGAACAGCTTGTCAAGGGTATTGTTATTCTGCTTGTGGCGTTTGCGCTTTCAAGTATATTTAATCTGAAAATGCTAAATTCTTTGTTTACATCTTTTTTCCAGTTCTCGGTGCTTGCCGTGCTTATAGTATTTCAACCTGAGCTGAGAAGCGCGCTTGAGCATATCGGCAGGAGTAAAATAGGAAAGTATTGGAACGGTATATCCTCATCAAATATTGAAGAAGGATATCTAAAACAGGTGCGTAAATGTATAAACAGCGTGGTTGAGGTGGTAAATAATTTCCAGAAATCCAAAACGGGAGCGCTTATAGTATTTGAAAAACAGACTAAGCTCGGGGAGATTATTGATACAGGTACGATAATAGACGCGGAGCCGTCGGTTCAGATGATAGGAAATATCTTTTTCAATAAGGCGCCGCTTCATGACGGTGCGATGATAATCCGGGACGGTAAGGTACACGCTGCGGGGTGTATACTCCCGCTTACAAAAAATAACGATATAAGCGCGGATCTCGGAACGAGACACCGTGCCGCACTCGGAATAAGCGAAAACAGTGACGCAATCGTTGTTGTCGTTTCGGAGGAAACGGGAACGATTTCTATAGCTAAGAACGGTATATTTACAAGAAATTATACCCGTGAAACACTCAGTACCGCGCTTGAGGCGGAGCTTATACCTGCCGAAACGGAAAAGTCAGACAGAATACCGATTTTTAACGGCATAATGAAGGGGAAGAAAAATGAAAGGAACAAAAAGTAAATTTAATTTAGGCAAGCTCCTTTACAATGACAGATTTGTTATGCTTTTTTCCGTTATACTTGCGTTTGGCATATGGATTAATGTTTCGCTGACATCTCAGGAAACACAATCTCTTATGATAACGGATATACCCGTGACGATGCCGGAGCTTGGAAATGATTTGGAGTTTTTCGGAATAGAGGAACAGACGGCAGAGGTCAGGGTATCGGGCAATTCTCTTGTTGTTGCCGGCATTACAAGCAGCGATATTTATATTACAGCCGCGGATACAAGTAAAATTACCGCTCCGGGGACGTATTCCGTAAATCTTGTACCGAAAAAGGGAAGTATTAAGAATGATTATAATTTTGATTCAACGGTAAGACCTTCGGAAATAGATGTGTATGTAGACAGGTACGCGGAAAAGGAGATAAATATAACGGATAAGATCGATGTCAGCTCAGTCGGCGAAAATAATTATGCCGCAACAACCGCGCTTGCTCAGCAGACGGTGACGGTAAAGGGCGCGGAGAGCGTAATAAACAGTATAGCTGAGGCTGACGCTGAATATAGCTTCACGGACCCTATTTCCGAAACACAGACGGTAGACGCAAGGATTGTTTTGCGTGATTCGGCGGGTGAGGAGGTTCCTCTTGATTATATAACGATGGATAAAACAACCGTAAGCGCAACCGTACCTATACTCAACATTAAAACGGTAAGTATTGTGCCCAATATAATAAATGCGCCGGATTCATTTGTATATGACAGCAACTATATAAAGGTAGAGCCGTCAACCATACAAATTGCAGTTCCGAAGGATGTCATGGATGATGTGTCGTATATCAGTACTGCGGAGATAGATATTACAAAGATAAGTCCCATAAGCAATAAGGTCAGCGCAGAGCTTGATATGCCGCCCGGAATAAGAAATCTCAATCAGATAACCTCGGTTGACATTACTTTTGATTCAGGTCAGCTTACGACAAAAAAGATAAAACTAAATTCATTCAATGTAATAAACGAGAGCGAAAACCGAAAGACAACGGTTTCTACAAAATCAATTGAGATAAATGTTGTCGGGCCAAAGAACCAGTTAAGTTCACTGACAGCGGCAAATGTGACCGCTGTGGTCGATATGTCCACGAAGGCAAGCTTCTCCGGATATGGAAGTGTTTCGTTGAGGATAGGTATAAACAGTAAGTTCCCGTTCTGTTGGGCATACGGCACGTATGAGGTTGATGTCAACGTAGAGGATACAACGCAGAATTCCAATACAAGTCCATAGAGCGTCGCTGACGCAGGGTAAAATTTAATAAAATGCAGAGATGCTGCTCGGAAGCGACAGAATTCCGACGCGGCGTCTCTTTTTATTAACCTAAAATAAGCGTTATTTATGAGTAATGACCTGTTTTTACAAAATATACATACGATTTATTTTATTATAGCAGTACAAGGCGACATTCCGGTTACTTTGATATTTTAAAGAGAGGAGCGCAGTTATGGTACCCAAAACGAAATTCAACGGAAACGAGCTTACGGTATATCTTTCCGGTGATATCGATCACCATACCGCAAGAAAAATCCGTGAAGTAACGGATGCGCTTATTCAGGAAAAAAAGCCGTCACGGCTGTTTCTGAATTTTGCTGCAGTCAGCTTTATGGACAGCTCGGGAATAGGTCTTATAATGGGGAGATACAGGATGATGATGCTTTTCGGAGGCAGCGTAAGGGTCGTAAGTATTCCCGAAAACCTCAGGCGCATAATGGAATTATCAGGACTTGGCAGTCTTAATGTTTTAGAAAGAAGTGGTGAATTGAGTGAAAGTGTTAAATGAAATGACAATAACCTTTGAAAGCCGTTCGTCAAATGAGGCGTTCGCACGTTCGGCAGTGGCGGCATTTATAGCACAGCTTGACCCGACGGTCGGAGAATTGAACGATATACGCACGGCGGTGTCTGAAGCGGTTACAAACTGCGTTGTTCATGCCTATAAGGATACCATAGGCAAAATAACAATAAATGTCCGCCTTACAGATAATAATATCGCAGTTATAAAGATAAAGGACAAGGGATGCGGAATAGAGAATATTGAAAGGGCTATGGAGCCGCTTTATACAACAGCTCCCGAAGAGGAAAGAGCAGGACTGGGTTTTGCTGTTATGCAGAGCTTCTCCGACAATGTCAGGGTACGTTCAACGCCCGGAAAGGGAACTGCCGTAACATTGACAAAAAAGCTAAGGCTGAGGCTCGGAAATGTCTGAACGTGAAAATACCGTCAGCGAAAACCTCGGTCTGGTTCACGCCTGCGCAGGAAGATTCCGCGGACGCGGTATAGAATATGACGATCTCTATCAGGCGGGATGTATCGGTCTGATAAAGGCGGCGGATAATTTTGATCCGTCGCTCGGATATAAGTTTTCAACCTATGCTGTCCCTGTGATAATCGGAGAGATCAAAAGAATGTTCCGTGACGGCGGCGCTGTAAAGGTATCCAGAAGCCTTAAGGAGCTGGGAATGAAAATAAACAGAGAAACAGAAAGCTTTGTAAAACAGTTTGGCAGAGAGCCGACGGTAGGCGAGCTTTCCGAAAGACTCGGAGCCTCCGCAGAGCAGATAACCGAAGCAATTTCTGCGACAGCACCCCTTGTATCTTTGACGGTATCGAACGACGACGGAGATATTCAGACGGATATACCCACGGATGCTCCGGACGAAAAAATAACTGAGCTTATGTCGCTGAGAACAGAGCTTGACAAGCTTGGCGAGGACGACAGAAAGCTTATTGATTTGAGATTTTATAAGCATAAGACTCAGTCTCAGACTGCAAGGGAGTTGGGAATGACTCAGGTTCAGGTGTCAAGGAGGGAGAGAAAGGTACTTATCTATCTCAGAGAAAAACTGAGCTGAACAGTGTTTTTTATTTTTCGGTCATATTACCCCTTTTTGAGGAATATAAATTCATAGAAATTAAAAAGTAGGAGAGGATCATCTATGGAATATTCGCTCAAAAAGGAGAACTGCTCCGTTTGCGAGACTATTCTTCAGTCAAGCTCGGAGCAGCCCGTTGATCTTGATTTCAGTCTTCCGGATTACTGCCCCGATATAGAAAGAATACTTAAGTGCCGTATATGTCCGAGCATTACATCAAAGAGCATAACAGGAAACCGCCTTGATGTTGATGGCGTCACTGTAATAAGATTGTATTATCTCGATTCCAAAAAGCAGGCTATTCGCTGCTGTGAGCACAGCAGTCCGTTTTCATGCTCCTTTGAGCTAAAGAGTACCTCGCCGGATATGGCGGCAAGCGTAAGGGTTAAAACCGAATATCTCAACTGTCGTGCCGTAAGTCCCCGCAGACTTGATATACATGGTGCTTTTACAGTTATCGCGTCGGTTTACTCCAAAGGTAATCAGGAGTACTGCACAGATATAGAGGGAGAGGACATCCAGCAAAGAAAGCGTGAGGAAACGGTAAGCAATCTTTGCGGAATAGGACAGCAGCAGTTTTCTGTCAGCGAGGTGCTTGATATAGGTCAGGGCAAGGGCTCGCCTGAAAGTATACTTCGCTCGGAGCTTAGTATCAGTCTTGACGACAGCCGTGCGATAGAGGATAAGCTTATGCTCAAGGGAGAGGCTGTACTGCGTGTTCTGTATGTAACCGATATTGAAACAGGCGCACAGGATTTTATGACCTTCAATATTCCATTCAGTCAGGTAATAGATGTACCCGGAATTACCGACAGTACCGTAAATGATATCTCCGTAGATGTTATGAGCTGCGATGTTTCACTCAAATCGGAATTTGATGCAAACAGTACACTTATCACACTTGACGCAAGATTGTCTGCACTTGTATTTGCATACGAGCCTATGACTGTTGAGCTTATAGAGGACACATATTCGACGACCTACGAGCTTGAGCTTGAATATAAGAATGTACCGATAAAAAGGCTTATAGGAAATACGGATATGAGCAGCTCCGTCAAGGATGAAATAAATACCGGCGACAACGGAATAACAAAGGTGATAGATCTTTGGTGCGACAGTATAAATTTCATAACAGCAGTTGAAAACAATACCATGAATATCAGAGGTAAGCTTAATTGTTGTATGCTTGCCCTTGATAAGGACGGTATACCGTTCTGCTCGGAAAAGGCTGTGGATTTTTCTATTACACCCGATATGACGGAATGTCCTCAAAGTGTGACAGCCAATACAAGTGTAACCGTTCCGGATATGAGTTTCCGTATAACAGGCGACAATACTGTAGAAATAAAAGCCGATATGCGTATGAGATGCTCAGCGTATGAGAGCGGCACACGAAGGTGCGTTACTTCCGCAAATGCACTTGAAGACAGAATGAGAAAAAAAGACAGTACTGCGGCTCTGACGCTGTATTATGCCGATGAGGGAGAAAGTCTGTGGAACATCGCACAGCTTTACTGTACCTCGGTTGAGGCTATACAGCTTGAAAATAATATTACGGATGATGTTATACAGGCACGCGGAATGGTTTTGATACCGATGTAGGGGGAGGACGGCATATGGAAGAAAGAAATATTTACAGAGATATTGCAAAGCGAACAGGCGGTGATATCTATCTCGGAATAGTCGGTCCTGTCCGAACGGGTAAATCGACCTTTATAAAGCGTTTTATGGATACCCTTGTAATACCCAATATAGAGGACGAAAGCCGCAAGGAAAGGGCAACGGACGAATTGCCTCAATCATCTGCCGGAAGAACCATTATGACGACCGAGCCTAAATTTATACCGGAGGACGCGGTTGAAGTAAAGCTTGACGGCGTATCAAGCTTCCGTGTAAGGATGATAGACTGCGTAGGATATATTGTGCCAAGCGCTCTGGGCTATATTGAGGACGAGGCTCCGAGAATGGTAAAGACTCCGTGGTTTGAGGATGCAATACCTTTCAATATGGCGGCGGAAATAGGAACAAAAAAGGTTATTACAGACCATTCTACCATAGGTCTTGTAATAACCACAGACGGATCCATAAGCGATATAGAAAGAAATGAATATGAGGAGGCTGAGGAAAGGGTAATAAATGAGCTTAAGGAGATAGACAAGCCGTTTATTGTTCTTTTGAACAGCACTAATCCTACTTCCATGCAGACAAGAAATCTTGCGGAGAGCCTGAGCGATAAATACGGCGTACACGTTGAGCCTGTAAGCTGTATGGACCTTGACGAAATGGAAATCAAGAGAATACTTGCAAGAATACTTTTTGAATTTCCTGTCAAGGAAATCAAGGTTGATATGCCGAAATGGGTATCATCACTTGAAAAGGAGCATTGGCTCAGAAGTGCGGTATTCAGCACAATACAGACAGCGGCAGGCGGAGCGGGAAAAATTCGAGAGGTAGCGGATTTTGCGGATAAAATAAAGAAATGTGAATATGTTCTTATGGCGGAAACCAGTGCCGTCGACCTCGGCTCCGGAAAGGCAAGAATGAGGGTTGAGCTTGACCCGACGTTGTTCTATAAGGTGTTGGGCGAAAAAACGGGTCTTGATATAAACGACGAGGGCGGACTGCTTGACGCAATGATGGAGCTTTCTCAGATGAAAAAGGAATTTGAAAAGGTACGTCAGGCATACAATGATGTTAATGAAACGGGTTACGGTATAGTTATGCCGTCAATGGAGGAGCTTTCTCTTGAAGAGCCTGAAATCATCAAGCAGGGCGGTCGTTACGGCATAAGACTCAGGGCTAATGCACCGAGCGTACACATGATGAAAACTACTATTAAGACGGAGATAACACCTATTGTCGGCTCAGAGCAGCAATCTGAGGAGCTTGTAGAGTATCTTCTCAGAGAATTTGAGGAGGATCCGCTTAAGATATGGGAATCAAATCTTTTCGGAAAATCTTTGCATGAGCTTGTCAACGAGGGACTTCACAACAAACTTTACCGTATGCCCTCGGATGCACGCAACAAGGTAAAGGAAACAATTGAAAGAATAATCAATGACGGCTGTAACGGTCTTATTTGCATTATCCTATAAAGATAAAAATGAGCGGCTGCAGATTAACACCTTGCTGCCGCTCATATTTTATGTTGTGATTTGCTTGTTCAACAATAGACAAAGTTAAAGATACCCTAAATATGGAAACACGACAAAAATGAGTTGCAGTCTTATCCCTTTGTTTATTATTTATTGTGCCTTAATTTTTGGAGAAAAGTACGGTTTTAATTTTATTATATACGTGTAAATTTCCCATGTTAAACAGTCAGTCAAAATGACGTATTTAACCTTTGTCAGATATTCATTTATCTCTAAATTCCATAACTATATCACCCACCACAGGCAAGAATACTATTGCCCTTTGCATCTATTGCAACAATAGCAGGAAAATCCTCGACATAAAAACGGTATATTGCTTCCGTGCCGAGATCCTCATAAGCGAGGGTCTCAATTTTTTTTATACTGTGGGAAATAAGTGCCGCCGCCCCTCCTATTGCGGCAAAATATACAACGCCGTTCTTTTTCATGGACTCGATAACTTCTTCACTCCTTGCACCCTTTCCTATCATGCCCTTTAAGCCTCTGTCAAGCAGAGCGGGAGTGTATTTATCCATTCTGTAGCTTGAAGTCGGTCCTGCCGGTCCGACAGCATGACCGGGTTTTGCCGGAGCCGGACCTACATAATATATCACTTCTCCGCTGATATCTACGGGCAAGGGCTTTCCCTGTTCAATAAGCTCAAACAGCCTTTTATGAGCGGCATCTCTGCCCGTGAGCATTGAGCCTGTTATAAGTACGCTGTCGCCTGCTTTAAGCTCTGCGATAGCTTCATCTGTAAGCGGTAATGTAATTTTCTTAGCCATATTATT
>CANRDH010000010.1 GCA_947629295.1 uncultured Clostridia bacterium | reverse complement strand
TAATATGAAAATTTACAATACCATGTCGGGTAAAAAAGAAGAGCTTAAGACTATAAATGAGGGAGAGGTGAAGATTTATGCCTGCGGCCCTACGGTTTATAATTATATACATATAGGCAATGCACGTCCTATATGTGTGTTCGATATTCTTAGAAGATATCTTGAATACAGAGGGTATAAGGTAACCTATGTGCAGAATTTCACGGATATAGACGATAAGATAATCAAAAAGGCAAATGAGGAAAACAGCGATTACAAAACCGTATCCGAAAAATTCATAGAAGAATATAAGACCGATGCAAAGGGGCTTAATGTGCGTGAGGCTACAATACACCCGAAAGCAACGGAAAATATACAGCAAATGATAGATATGGTAAAAAAGCTTGAAGAAAAAGGTTATGCATATTCTACGGAATACGGTGATGTATATTTCCGTACAAATAAATTCAAGGAATACGGTAAGCTTTCCCATCAGCCGCTTGATGATCTTGAAGCAGGAGCCCGTATTCAGATAGGAGATACAAAGGAAGATCCCATGGACTTCGCCCTTTGGAAGGGTGCAAAGCCGGGTGAGCCTTATTGGGAATCACCATGGGGCAAGGGCAGACCCGGCTGGCATATCGAATGTTCATGCATGGCAAAAAGATATCTCGGGGATACTATAGATATCCATTGCGGAGGTCAGGACCTTATATTCCCGCACCATGAAAATGAAATTGCACAAAGTGAATGCAGTAACGGCGTGACCTTTGCAAATTATTGGATGCATAACGGTTATATAAATGTCGATAACAAAAAAATGTCGAAATCCCTCGGCAATTTCTTTACGGTTCGTGACGTTGCGGAGCAATTCGGCTATGAGCCTATCAGATATCTTATGATTTCCTCACATTACAGAAGTCCGATAAATTATTCCATAGATATAATAAAGCAGTGCAAAAGCGCCCTTGACAGACTTTATAACTGCCGTCAGGATTTAGCCTTCCTTGCAGACAGCAGTACGGGTGAGCTAAAAGAGGGAGAGCAGGAAATTAAGGACAAGCTCCTTACCCACAAGGATGATTTTATTTCGGCAATGGAGGATGACCTCAATACAGCGGATGCAATTTCTGCACTGTTTGAGCTTGCAAGGGATATCAACAGCAGTATTAATGCACAGACAAAGCCGTCAAAGGAGCTTTGTGATTTTGCACTTAATCTTTATAAAGAACTTTCCGATGTTCTGGGACTTCTTTATGAGCAAAAGGACAGCGGAGTAAAGAACGATATTCAGGAGCTTATAGACAGGCGTGCACAGGCAAGAAAGGATAAAAACTGGGCTGAGGCAGACAGAATACGCAATGAGCTTGCCGGAATGGGAATAACAATAAAGGACACACCAAATGGTACAATAATAGTAACCGAATAAGAGGGCATTATGGAAATTGATATAAATGAATTGATAAAGTCTGCTGTGGTAGCAAGGAAAAATGCCTATGCACCGTATTCTGATTTTTATGTAGGTGCGGCACTGCTTGCGGATTCGGGTAAAATATATACGGGCAGCAATGTGGAAAATGCTTCATATCCCGTAGGAATATGTGCGGAAAGAAGTGCATTTGCGGCCGCCTTGAGTGCGGGTGAAAGGAATTTTTCGGCAATAGCCCTGATAGGGGGAAAAAACGGCGAAAGGGTCGAAAAATTCTGCTATCCGTGCGGAATGTGCAGACAGTTTATGTCAGAATTTTGTAAATCCGATTTCACAATAATATCGGCAAGATCTGAAAAAGAGTACGGGAAATGTACTTTAGGTGAGCTTCTGCCAAAGGGTTTTAAATTGGATGTATAAACCTTATGCAGAGTTTTTATATTATGATTTGTAAAAAAAGGAACTGTCACCTTAAGCACATAAAAAGCTTGAAGTGACAGCCCCTTTTATTGTTTTATTTCAGGCGTTAGTCGTTGTAGCTTTCCTGAGATCTGTTTTCAAACTCATCAGAGTTGTTATTCTTGGAATTTGTGCTGTTGCTCTTGCTGTTAGAAGAGCTGTTCTTGCTGTTTGTGCTGTTTGTGCTGTTCTGTGAAGAATTGCTGTTCTTTGATTTACTCATTAAAAATCACCGCCTTCCGAATTTAGTATTATCATATATTTTTCGTTTTATACAAGGAAGTGATATTATTATTGCTGTTTTATTCATAAAAATACAGTGGAATAAGGAGAACCGTACCGCAAAGTCAGCAGAACAAAGAAAACTGTATCTACAGTCATTACTATGAGTTTATTGTGTTTATATAGTAAACACAGATAAGCCTGCATATGATGTATTTATAAGAAATTATGATTACGAATATAAACAGCTTGACGACCTATATTAAGCTGAACGGAGAATAAAATGAATTTACCAAAAGAATTTTTAAATGAAATTAAAAAAATTCTCGGTGATGATACCGGGAAATATGTTTCTCTATTTAATAAACCCTGTTATCGGGGAATAAGCATAAACCGACTAAAAACAACACCCGAAAAGGTTTTATCACTGTTGCCGTTTGAGGCGGAAAGGACGCCGTTCTATCAGGACGGATATTATATACCCTCGGATTATGAAGGAGTTGGCAATTTATGGCTTCACCATGCAGGGGCATATTATGTACAGGAACCCTCCGCAGCCTCTGCCGTACCTCTGCTTGAGATTGAAAAAGGGGATTATGTACTGGATTTATGTGCCGCTCCCGGAGGAAAAACAGCACAGATAGCTTCGCTTCTTGGGGGGAGCGGTCTTGTATGGTCGAATGAGATTATAAAAAGCCGTGCAAATATTCTTTTGTCTAATTCTGAAAGAATGGGGATATCAAGGGGTGTGGTATCCTCCTGCAGTCCCGAAATTCTCTGCGAAAAACTGAGCGGTTATTTTGATAAGGTGCTTGTAGACGCACCGTGCTCGGGCGAGGGAATGTTCCGAAAGAATCCCGAAGCAATAAACGAATGGAGTCCGGAGCATACCGTATCATGCTCACACAGACAGCTCAGTATTCTCAAATCTGCAGCCGAATGTGTTAGAGAGGGAGGTATTCTTGTTTATTCAACCTGTACATTTTCGGAAAAGGAAAATGAGGAGGTAGTTGAAAGTTTTCTCAGTGCCTGCCCTGATTTTGAGCCTTATGATATTGGTAAGCCTTTCGGAAGAAAAACAAGGTATAGCAATGCGGTGCGGATTACACCCATTGAGGGCGGCGAGGGTCATTTTGCCGCCCGATTCAGAAAAAAGGGTAATACGGGCAGAATAAAAAATATATATAAACCAAAGAATAATATAAAAAAGGAAAGTAAAAGGCTTATAAAAGAATTTCTTGACGATATATTCACCGAAAGACCCGATCTGATATATACACTTGTCGGAAACAGGATTTATCTTTTGCCGGAAGATATTCCTCCTCTTGACGGAGTGGGTCTTGTCCGTGCGGGAGTTTTTGCCGGAGAAATAATGAAAAATCGGATTGAGCCTGCCCATGCGCTTTTTACCTCTGCCGACCCGAATATGCTGAGACGTGTATTGAGGCTTGAAAAAAACGATCCGAGAATTAAAGAATTTTTAAGCGGCAGAGAAATTGACTGTAACGGAGAAAAAGGATATACTGCGGTCATTATTGAGGGAATGACAATCGGATTCGGAAAATGCTCGGGAGGAAGACTGAAAAATAAATATCCGAAGGGTTTGAGAATTTAAGCTTGGGCATATGTTTCCCTGCCCTCGGTCATACGGCTTCCGAAGCTCGATATAAAACAAGCCGACGTAAATCCTGCGGCACATAGGATAATGAATATCGGTATACGTTCGTACGGTACGTTCTGAGGAAATATATCATAGACGGATGTCATTATAAATCCGATTATTACCATATAGGTCTGACAGGGGAAACGCTTTGCTGCAATATCCGTAAGCTTTGCGGTAAGCAGAGTGCCGATAATTCCTCCTATACCGAGGAGAAGAAAAAAGTCAATATTTCCTCCGCTGAGTCCTCCCCAGAAGCTTTCGTACATACCGAGAATAAGAAGTATATGTGATGTGCTTATTCCCGGGAGAACCATGGCAACGGCAATGATTATGCCGCATAATATAAGCATAAAGCCGCTGCCTGCCGAGCTTCCGGAAGGTATTAGTCTTATTCCGAATACAGCAAATATACCGATAAGAGAGAATATCATATTATACATATTCGATATTTTTATTCCCGATTTTCTGACAAGCAAGGGAATACTTCCTAAAATAGTACCTGTAAAGAAAAACATACATTCATTTGTATAGGCTTCTATTATTCCGAGCACAGCCTTTGAGAACAATAATACACCGAATAAACCGCCTATAAAAACGAATGAAAGAAAGGGCAGGTTTTCCTTTGGCTTTTTTGTTATTTCGCTTACGGCGGAGATAAGCCTGTCATATATACCGAGGATTATAGCTGTTGTTCCGCCGCTTACACCGGGGATGAGCATTGACGAGCCTATAACTGCCCCGTAAAGTATGTCAATACCCGCTTTTTTTGCATTTTCTTTTGTAATTATCGGCATGAATCCACACTCCGTAATGTTCAATATATTACCACTTGAAAAATAAGGGGTAATGTGAGATAATAATATATTAGACATATCGCACATTTATTTATAACTATGCATTTAAGGATATTGAATATGTATCAGACTTTATAAAGTCCTTATTGAAAAAGGTGATATTTATGAAGAAAGGAATATACTGCACATTGCTGTCGATATTGCTGTGTGTGGCGGTATTTGCACTGCCTATATTAAATCCGGGTACGAGCTCGTCCGAAAATGGAACTGATAATGTCGGAAAATCTGAGAATAAGATAACCGACAATAATAAGCCTAAGCCCGCGCCCGAAATAAATACCCCGAAAAGCGATGAAACCGTTACTTTTATTATTGAGGTAAACGGTGATTCGCTTTGTGATACAGTCCTTGCTTCGGCAGGAAAATACAGCAGTGTTTCAGAGCTTATCGCTTCGGATGATATCAGGCAGTATAACGATGCAATAAAAAAATCGCAGGCTGTGGTTAAGGCAAGTATACGGAAAATAATTCCCGATATAAGCCTTGACAACTGTTATAATTACAATACGGTATTAAACGGATTCAGTGTAACCGCACCGTACAGCAGTCTTGATAAGCTTAAAAAAATTTCCGGAGTCAGATCTGTAACTCTTGCTTCCTCACATATGATGAGTATTTCTGAGAATGAGCCGGAGGACGATGATTCAAACGGTGAGATTTCTCAGGGTATATCTGACATGGAAGATCCGGATTATACAGACGACAGTGAAGATAAAGCGGTGACTGATGATGTCGCTGTTTCTGATTATACGATGCCGCAGGATAATATCACGAATATTCACAGCGCATACAAACGCGGCTTTACGGGCAGGGGAAAAACCGTTGCCGTAATAGACGACGGCTTTGACTGCGGACATGAGGTATTTTCGTGTGCACCGGGCTCATGTAAATTTAATCAAGAATATATTGACAAGCTCAGAACCTCTGTTGCATTTAATGTGTCGGACAAAGCTGTTCTGACAAAAAGCGAAAAGATAGTATATGCATATGATTATGCCGACAGGGACGATGAAACCTACCGTAACGATTCATCCCACGGAACATTTACCGCCGCACTTACAGCGGGAAATAACGGCGGTGAAAAAGAAAGCTCATTTAAAAGCGGAGCCTATGACGCTCAGCTCATTCTTATGAAGGTGTGTTCGGACGGAAGTTCGAGCGTAGGAGACGACGTTTTTCTTGCCGCACTTGACGACGCCGCGAAGCTCTCTCCGGATGTTATAAATATAAGCCTCGGAGTTCCGAGGATAAGTACTACCTCGAATATTTTTGAGAAAGTTATGACATCGCTTTCGGACTTGGGTATATCTGTTTTATCAGCCGCAGGAAATGATTCCCGTAATATTGCGGTTAATGATGACAGCGGAATCAATTCAAAGTATATGGATTACGGAACAATATCATATCCTGCCGCACTGAACAGTGTAACGGCGGTAGGCTCTGTTGATACAGAAACACATATTTCCGACTGTCTTCTGACTGATAAGGACGAGCGCATTGAATACAGGGATATATACGTTTCCGACAATGCGGATTCACCGGATTTTTCGCAATTCGGGGAGAACTGCGAATATGTATATACTGATTCATACGGCAGTGAGTACGAGATAAGTCATTTTAACCTCACGGGAAAGATAGCGGTTGTCAAACGCGGACAGATATCTGTTACGGAAAAAATAAGTGCAGCCGCAAATATGCATGCCGCGGGTATAATCATAATAAGCGACGAACCGCTTTATGTAAGATTTATTGCGGACGAAAGAAATATTCCGGCGGCAGTCGTTTCTTCGGACACAGAAAAATATTTTGCTGGAAATCCTGAGGGGAAAATCAGGGCTTCGGAGTATAAAGGAATATTTACCTCCGAAAACGCAGGAAAGCCGTCCGGATTTACCTCATACGGTGTTACGTCTGCTCTTCAGCTGAAGCCCGATTTTCTTGCCCCGGGAACCGATATATATTCCGCTTTAGATGACGGATACGGCGCACTGAGCGGAACATCTGTATCTTCGGCAATAGCTGCCGGCAATGTTGCCGTTATTTCCGAATATGTACAAAAATCTGCGTCCGAGATATCAGCCAAAGAACTGAGGAAAGCATGTTCAGCACTTATTATGAATACTGCGGACAGGGTCAAATATTCCGATAAGCTATATTATACGCCGCGGCTGCAGGGTGCGGGATGTATGAATATTGAAAGAGCGCTTGATTCATCGGCTTATGTTATATCCCAAAACGGCTGCGGAGGAGTAAGCATGGGGGACAGTGAAAGCGGAGAATTTTCATTTTCTCTTACGCTGACAAGTCTTTCGGATAGGGATACGACTTACAAATTAAGCTCTGTTATACAAACGGATAAGATTATATATAAAAACAGAGAATATTATAATACCCTCACCCCGGAAAATATTGATAAATATACCGATGTAAGTTTTTTTGAGGGAGATAAGGAAATAAGCGATATAACCCTTCCCGCACATGACAGTATTGATATTACAGTGAATGTCAGACTTTCTCCTGAGGCTGTATTATTATATATCGGGAAAGCAGAAAACGGTTTTTATGTGGACGGATTTATTGAATTTTCTCCGACAAGTGATACGTCCGCTCTTTCGGTGCCCCTTACGGGATATTGCGGCAGTTGGGATCTCTCGGGCATATTTGACGCCTCGGTATACTCGAAATCAGAAAAACCTGTTATAAACGGAGATTCATTAATCGGAGCTGCCGCAGACGGCAGCTTATATCCGGGGGTTGTTCTGGGCAAAAATATGACTACGGGAAAATGTGATGAAGAAAATATATGCATAGGCAGGGATTCGATAAAGAATGCATATGATTCGGCGACAGCGGGGATATCATTTATTGTACCCAATTTTTATCTCCTTCGTGATGCGTCAGATTACACGATTACCATAACTGATAAATCAGGAAAAACAATTTTTTCTCAGGATATCGGCACAATATCTTCGTTCGCGGGCGGGGGATATGAGGCTTATGCCGAGCTGCTGAGCAGCTTTAATGCGGACGGCCTCAAGAACCTGTTTTCTGAGATATCCGAGGGAGAGTATATGTATACGGTTTCTGCCTGTGCCGTTCCGTCAGACGGGGAAACAACACATGTACAATCTGTTTCATATCCGTTTACGGTAGACAATACCGTTCCCGATAAACCGGAAACAAGAACATATTGTGAGGATGATAAAATTTTCCTCGAGGTTCAGTCGGGAGACCTCAATGGAATACAAGGTTTCATTTTATACACTGCTGTTAAATCCGGAAATAAATGCACCTATGCCGATAAGCTTGATGAACTTATAGACGGAAATTATATGGACGGGGATTCATATTCCCTTGTAAGGATGGAGGATGACGGCGAAAGTACTAAATTCATATATGATATTACTGAGCTTTATAACCAACTGGTTAAGGTGAAATCTCATACGGACTTTGCGGATAATGAAAAGCTTGATCAGACAAAGCTTGTAGTACGTGCCGTAGATAACGCATATAATTTATCTGTACCTGTTACGGCTGATTCGGTTGTAAATGCGACCGTTACCTATAAGCTTACGGATCAGAACGGTAAGCCTGTCAGGGGCGTAAAGCTTGAGCTTGCAGGTATGACAGCGGAAAGCGGCAGGGACGGAATCGCAGTTTTTGATAAAGTGATCCCCGGTAATTACGACGTAAGTATTGTTGAAGTGCCCGAAGGCTATACAACCGACTTCTCGTCAGGTACTTTGCTTATGACAATGGATAAGATTAAATATGAAGAAAATATAAGCTTCCATTTTAGCGGAGAATATCCGCCGGAGGAGGAATCTGAAAATTCGCAGCAGGAAATATCCGCACAGGATGAGACTTCAAATCAGAAAGAAATAAATAATGTAATAAGATTCGATAATGATAATTCATCCTTTGCACTTGTGTTTGTGGGTATCCTTTTGATAATATCAATGGCGACGCTGACGATAAGACGCCGCCGTACAAAGCGTGCGAACAGATATTGAATAAATGGGGATGTTTTTCCGTAACCTGATTTTATGGAGAACATCCCTATTTTTAAAAGAGGGGAAAATAGATAAATATGTGTGTTTTTTTAGGGGATTACTATGCAAGATATATAAAAAAATATTTCCACTCTTTTGTTGAGGTTTATTTGTAGACAAAAATCGAAAAATCTGCTATTATAATAAATTGAGTATGAATAATATATTAAAGGGGTTATGACAGTGAACTATACTGTAAAAGAGGTTTTGCAGTTTGTTGAAAGCAATGATGTCAAATTCGTAAGACTTGTATTTTTTGATATATTCGGAATAAAGAAAAATATCTCGATTATGTCATCTGAACTTAAGAGCGTATTCAAAAACGGTGCGCTCGTATCGTCCGCAAATGTGTGCGGCTTCGGAGGGGAGGATAGCAGCGATCTTCTGCTTTTCCCGGACCCGAGTACGCTGAGGGTTCTTACATGGCGTCCGCATCAGGGCGCAGTGGTAAGGCTTCTCTGCGATATCCGTCACCAGGACGGCAGACCGTTTGAGGCAGACGTGCGTATGGTGCTGAAAAGGGCGGTCAAAAAAATAAAGGAAACCGGCTTTACCTGTACGGTAGGACTATCGTGTGAATTTTATCTTTTTAAGATGGACGATGACGGAAATCCCACACGTATTCCGCATGATAATGCAGGTTATCTTGATGTTGCCCCTCTTGATAAGGGTGAAAATGTAAGGAGGAATATATGTCTTACGCTTGAGGATATGGATATAATACCTCTTTCATCGCACCATGAGAGCGGTCCCGGTCAGAATGAAATAGATTTTAAACATTCCGACTTACTTTCTGCTGCGGATGATTATTCCACCTTCAAATCCGTTGTAAAAACTGCTGCCGCTATGAGCGGATTATATGCGTCCTTTATGCCTAAGCCCATAAATGATAAAAGCGGAAGCGGTATGCATATAAATGTCGTGCTTAAGGAATATGATGAGAATATATTCATGGACAAGGGCTTCGGCATGAGCAAAAAGGCTAAAAGCTTTATCGCCGGTATACTGAGGCGTGCAGCTGAAATGACATTGTTTTTCAATCCGTTGTCAAATTCATATACCCGCTTCGGAGCATATGAAGCGCCGAGCGGAATTAATTGGTCATACGGAAATATCAATACTCTTATACGTGTTCTTATGCCTAAGACCGACAGGGCAAGAGTTGATTACCGCAGCCCCGACCCGTCATGCAATCCTTATCTGTGCTTTGCACTGCTTATATATGCGGGTCTTGAGGGAATAGAGGACGGGCTGGAGCTTTGCCCGCCGCATGAACAGGGAAATGAAACAGCGGAAAGTCTTCCCCGTTCGCTTGCAGACTCAATAGAGCTTGCAAGAAACAGTGAATTTATAAAAAAGTACATTCCAAGGCAGATATTTGAGAATTTTATTATCTTAAAAACTGAAGAAATGAAAAAATCTATTGAGAGTGCCGAATATAAGCAGGCACAGGATGAAAGATATTTTGAAATAATCTGAAAGCCGTGTTATTTAACGGCAGTATCAAATTTTCACTTGATTAATAAGCGGAAATTTTGTAAAATAAAAAGAAGGGTGTTTGGCTTTTGGACAGTGTACTTATAGTATCCTCAAAGGAACAGGCCGTTACTTCTTTTGAATCAATGCTTCGTGCCGAAAGGCTGAATAATTCCGATTCGGCAAAGAGCGGTTCCGAGGCAAGAAGATTGTGTGATGAAAAGGATTACAGTCTTGTTATAATAAATTCTCCTCTGTCGGATGAGTTTGGTGACGGACTTGCGATAGATTTGCTGAAATATAAAACATCGGGAGTTATTCTTGTTGTTAAAACCGAGCTTGAAGCATTGGCGGAGAGCAAAACGTCAGAGTATGGGGCATTTGTTATAGCAAAGCCGTTGAGCAGACAGCTTTTTTCAAAGGCTGTACGCCTGATTGAAGCAACACAAAGAAGAATGAACGGTATACGAAAGGAAAATGTCAAGCTTCAGAAGAAGATTGAGGATATAAGAATTATAAACAGAGCAAAATATATTCTTATGGAATATTTGTCAATGACAGAGCCGCAGGCACATAGGTATCTGGAAAAACAGGCAATGGATATGCGTCTGACAAAGCTGGAGGTCGCAAAGAATCTGCTAAGTACCTATGATGGATGAATATAGTGTTATATGATGTATGTTTGGCGGCGGAAGAATGTACGGTGTAAAGTTTGAAGGCATTTTAAATGCCGGGAAAGCATGAGTTTCCTACTGAAAGGATGGTTATATTATGGAAAAAAAAGCATATCTTTTATTGGAAAACGGGGATGTTTATGAAGGCAAGGCCTTCGGCTCGGAAAAGGAGGCAGTGGGTGAGCTGGTGTTTACAACCGCTATGACAGGTTATCTTGAGACACTTACCGACCCCAGCTATTACGGACAAATCGTTTGCCAGACCTTTCCGCTTATCGGTAACTACGGTGTGATACCGGGTGATTTTGAAAGCAGAAAACCCGCACTGACTGCTTATATTGTAAGAGAACTGTGTCAACAGCCGTCGAATTTCAGATGCGACGGTGTGCTTGACACTTTTTTAAAGGAAAACGGTATTCCCGGAATTTACGGAATTGATACACGCTGTCTTACTAAAACCGTGCGTGAATACGGTGTCATGAATGCTGCGATAAAATACAGAGAGCCGAAAAGCGAAGACGCACAGGCACTAAAATCATATAGAGTTGAAAAGGCGGTAAGCTCGGTTACAACAGATAAGGCTGAAAGCTTTGAGGCAGAAAACGGAAAATATAATGTTGTACTTATGGATTTGGGTGCAAAGAATAATATAAGAAGAGAGCTTGTTAAAAGAGGCTGTAATGTAACGGTAGTTCCCGGAAACACCACAGCCGAAGAGATAAAGGCGATGAATCCCGACGGAATAATGCTATCAAACGGACCGGGAGATCCTGCAGAAAATGTAGGTATTATAGAGGAAATAAGAAAGCTCTGTCAGTATAAGATACCTACCTTCGGAATATGTCTCGGTCATCAGCTTATGGCACTTTCTCAGGGGGCAAAAACTGAAAAGCTTAAATACGGACACAGAGGAGCAAATCAGCCGGCAACAGACGTTAAAACCGGCAGAGTATATATTACAAGCCAGAATCACGGTTATGCGGTTGTGGCTTCAACACTGCCGGAGAATGCATATGAAAGCTTTGTCAATGCAAACGACGGGACCTGCGAGGGAGTGACATATACGGATATGCCGTGTTTTACCGTTCAGTTTCACCCGGAAGCGTGCGGAGGTCCGCTTGATACCTCGTTTTTATTCGATAGATTTATAAAAATGATACAGGAGGATAAAAACAATGCCTAAGGATAAAGATATAAAAAGAGTTTTGGTTATAGGCTCCGGCCCGATAGTTATCGGCCAGGCTGCGGAATTTGACTATGCGGGAACACAGGCGTGCCGCGCCCTCAAGGAGGAGGGACTTGAGGTTATACTTGTAAACTCAAACCCTGCTACGATAATGACGGATAAGGCTATGGCGGATAAGGTATATATCGAGCCGCTTACGCTTGAAACTCTTAAAAGAATTATTATAAAGGAACAGCCTGACAGTATTTTGTCCACACTCGGCGGACAGACAGGTCTTACCCTCTCAATGCAGCTTGCAAAGGAGGGTTTCCTGAAAAAGCATAATGTACGGCTTCTCGGTGCGAATCCCGAAACAATTGACAAGGCTGAGGACAGACAGATGTTCAAGGACACTATGGAAAGCATAGGCCAGCCTGTAATTCCCTCACTTGTTGTAAATGATGTTCAGTCGGCTGTGGCTTTCGCAAATGAGATAGGATATCCTGTTATTATTCGTCCTGCATTCACACTTGGCGGAACGGGCGGCGGTATCGTAAATAATGAGGATGAGCTCAGGGAAATTACCTCAAACGGACTCGAGCTTTCACCTATAACTCAGGTGCTTGTGGAAAAATGTATAGCGGGCTGGAAGGAAATAGAATTTGAGGTAATGCGTGACAGCAAGGGAAATGTTATCACGGTCTGCTCAATGGAAAACTTTGACCCTGTCGGTGTACATACGGGTGACAGTATAGTTATTGCACCTACCGTTACACTTGCCGATAAGGAATATCAGATGTTAAGAAGTGCGGCACTCAATATAATTTCCGCGCTCGGGGTTGAGGGAGGTTGTAACTGTCAGTTTGCTCTTGAGCCTGAAAGCTTCAACTATGCCGTTATAGAAGTAAATCCCCGTGTATCACGTTCCTCGGCTCTTGCGTCAAAGGCAACAGGTTATCCCATAGCAAAGGTTGCCGCAAAGATAGCAATAGGCTATACGCTTGATGAAATAAAAAATGCGGTAACAGGCACCACATACGCCTGCTTTGAGCCTGCACTTGACTATGTTGTTGTCAAATTCCCGAAATGGCCGTTTGATAAATTTGTATATGCAAAGCGTACACTCGGAACACAGATGAAGGCAACGGGCGAGGTAATGGCTATTGCCCCCACCTTTGAGCAGGCAATCATGAAGGCTGTAAGAGGTGCGGAAATATCCCACGATACCATGTCCTCGGCAAAATTTGAGGAGATGTCTGCGGAGGATATAAGAAACAGACTTAGCATATGTGATGACGAGCGTTCTTTCTGCGTATATGAGGCACTCAAGAGAGGAATTACCGTTGAAGAGATACATAATATTACAATGATTGACGAATGGTTCCTTGAAAAGCTTGTCAATCTTGCAGAGTGTGAAAAAGAGTTGAAGAACGGAAAGCTTACGGACGAGGTTTACAGAAAAGCAAAGCTTCTCGGCTTCCTCGACAGAACAATAGAAAAATTGACCGGCTCAAAAATATCAGAGCCAATGATACCCGTATATAAAATGGTTGATACCTGCGCTGCGGAGTTTAAAGCAGAAACCCCGTACTTCTATTCTACCTTTGATAAGGATAATGAAGCCGAAGCGTTTATTAAGGAGAAAAATTCAGACAGAAAAACCGTTATAGTATTCGGCTCGGGTCCTATACGTATAGGTCAGGGTATAGAATTTGACTATGCTTCCGTACATTGTGTATGGGCATTGAAAAGAGCCGGATTTGATGTGGTGATTGTAAATAATAACCCCGAAACGGTTTCAACAGACTTTGATACAGCCGACAGACTTTATTTTGAGCCTCTGACTAATGAAGATGTAATGGGTATCATAAAGACAGAAAAACCCTATGGCGTTGTTGTGGCATTCGGCGGACAGACTGCTATCAAGCTTACGAAATTCCTCAGTGACAGCGGTGTTAATATCCTCGGAACATCTGCGGACAGTATCGATATGGCGGAGGACAGAGAGCGTTTTGACGAGCTTCTTGAGCTACACCATGTAAAACGTCCTCAGGGCTATACAGTAATGACTACGGAAGAAGCGCTCGACGTCGCTCAGAAGATAGGCTATCCCGTTCTTATGCGTCCGTCATATGTTCTCGGCGGACAGAATATGATAATAGCCTTCAACGAGGCGGATATAAAGGAATATATGGCGATTATCCTTGCACAGAATATAGAAAACCCGATACTTATAGATAAATACCTTTCGGGAACAGAACTTGAGGTTGACGCTATATGCGACGGGGAAGAAATACTTATTCCCGGAATAATGCAGCACGTTGAGCGTGCGGGTATTCATTCGGGCGACTCCATAGCTGTATATCCCGCATGGAATATCAGCGAGGAAATGACAAGGAATATCATAACGACTTCAAAAAATCTTGCTGTATCACTGAAAACAAAGGGCCTTGTGAATATTCAGTATTTGATCTATCAGGATAATCTTTATGTAATAGAGGTAAATCCCCGTTCTTCGAGAACTATTCCGTATATAAGCAAGGTTACGGGAGTGCCTATGGTAGACCTTGCAACAAGAGCAATGCTCGGCGAAAAGCTTGAGGATATGGGTTACGGCATCGGACTGTATAAGCGTTCTCCCTATATTGCCGTTAAGGTCCCCGTGTTCTCTTTTGAAAAGCTTATCAATGTTGATAACCAGCTCGGCCCGGAAATGAAATCGACAGGCGAGGTTCTCGGCATAGCAAATACCCTTGAGGAGGCTATCTACAAGGGACTTATTGCGGCGGGCTATAAAATGAAAAAGCAGGGCGGAGTATTTATTACCGTTCGTGACCCCGATAAGAATGAGATTGGAGCTGTGGCAAAGAAATACAATGAGCTTGGATTTACCCTTTATGCCACAAAGGGTACGGCAAGAATACTCAGGGATTACGGCCTTGATGTTATAGAGGTTGACAAGATACATGAAAACGATAAGGAAAATACGCTCAGCCTGATTGAAAGCGGAAAGATACAATATGTAATTTCCACATCGTCAAAGGGACGTATCCCGACTCGTGACAGTGTAAAGATAAGAAGAAAAACAGTAGAAAGAAATATACCATGTCTTACATCCATTGATACAGCAAATGCGCTTGCAGATTCTCTTAAGAGCCGTTACAGCGAGTACAGCACAGAGCTGGTTGATATCAATGATATGAGAACCGAAAAGATACGTCTGAAATTCACTAAGATGCAGGGTACAGGGAACGACTATATTTATTTCAACTGCTTTGAGCAGAAAATAAATAATCCTGAAGGACTTTCCGTAAGATTCAGCGACAGACGTTACGGTATCGGAGGAGACGGAGTTATACTTATTTGTCCCTCGGATGTTGCCGACGCAAAAATGAAGATGTATAATGCGGATGGCTCGGAAGGAAAAATGTGCGGAAACGGGATACGTTGTGTTGCTAAATATCTTTGTGACCACAACATGGTAAGCGGAGATACGGTAACGGTAGAAACCCTCAGCGGTATCAAGACGCTTAAAGTATTCCGCCATGACGGACAAAATGACGTGTTCAAGGTGGATATGGGAAAGGCTGAGCTTGATTCAACTCTTATTCCTGTTGCTGTAAACAAACCAAAGGTAATAAACGAGCCGGTTAATATCGGCGGGGAGGATTATAATATTACCTGTGTGTCAATGGGAAATCCTCATGCTGTGGTATTCTGCAATAATGTGGAGAAAATAGACCTTGACAGGATAGGCCCGCTTTTTGAAAACAGCGAGCTTTTCCCGGAAAGAGTAAATGCGGAATTTGTTAAGGTAATAGATAGCCATACGATAGAAATGCGTGTATGGGAGCGCGGCACGGGCGAAACATGGGCTTGCGGTACAGGCGCTTGTGCTGTTGCCGTTGCCGCTGTTGAAAACGGGCTTTGCAAAAAGGGCGAGCCTATTACAGTCAAGCTTAAGGGAGGAAATCTTGAAATAGAATATACCGACGAAACGGTATATCTCACAGGAGTGGCAGAAACGATATTTGAAGGAGAAATTGAGTTATGACGACAAAATACATATTCGTTACCGGCGGTGTGGTTTCGGGACTCGGCAAGGGTATAACCGCCGCATCTCTCGGCAGACTTCTTAAGGCAAGGGGTCTGAAGGTGGCTGCTCAAAAGCTCGACCCTTATATAAATGTTGACCCGGGAACAATGAGTCCGTACCAGCACGGAGAGGTATATGTAACTGAGGACGGAGCCGAAACCGACCTTGACCTCGGTCACTATGAGAGATTTATTGACGAAAACCTCAATAAATTCTCCAATCTTACAACAGGTAAGGTATATTCAAATGTGCTTGACAAAGAGAGAAGGGGAGATTATCTCGGGGAAACAGTCCAGGTTATCCCGCATATAACAAATGAGATTAAGTCCTTCATTTATGCTGTCGGTAAGGACAGCGACGCGGATGTCGTTATCACGGAAATAGGCGGTACTGTCGGAGATATTGAAAGCCAGCCATTTCTTGAGGCTATCCGTCAGGTAAGCGTTGAGGTAGGTTCCGAAAACAGCCTGTTTATTCATGTGTGTCTTGTGCCGTACCTTAAGGCAAGTCAGGAGCATAAATCAAAGCCGGCCCAGCACTCTGCAAAGGAGCTTCGCTCACTCGGAATTAACCCCGATATTATGGTACTTCGCTGTGACGAACCGATAGAGGATAAGAGTATCTTCAAAAAGATAGCAATGTTCTGTCATGTTAAAAGCGACTGCGTAATAGAGAACGTGACCATTCCTGTTTTGTATAATGCGCCGATTATGCTTGAAAAGGCTAATTTCAGCGATATCGTCTGCCGTGAGCTTAAAATCGACGCTCCAAAGCCGGATATGAAGGATTGGCAGGATATGCTTGACAGAATTGCCGCAAGAGATAAAACCGTAAGGATTGCGCTTTGCGGTAAATATGTTCAGCTCCATGACGCATATCTTTCAGTTGCGGAGGCACTGCGCCATGCCGGATATGAAAATAAGGCATTTATAGATATAAAATGGGTGGATACCGAGCTTATAACAGATTACAGTGTTGATGAGCTTTTGAGTGATGTTGACGGAATACTTGTTCCCGGGGGCTTCGGTAACAGAGGCGTTGAGGGCAAAATTATAGCCGTAAAATATGCAAGGGAAAAGGATATTCCGTACCTCGGAATATGCCTTGGTATGCAGACGGCGGTTATTGAATTTGCAAGGAATGTACTCGGACTTACGGACGCGGATTCGGGTGAATTCTCTCCTGAAAGCACACATAAGATAATAGACCTTATGCCCGACCAAAAGGGTATTGTCGATAAGGGCGGTACAATGAGGCTTGGCGCTTATCCGTGCAAGATACGCAAGAATACCATCATGGAGCGTGCATACGGTATGCCCGAAATTATGGAACGCCACCGTCACCGTTATGAATTCAATAATGAGTTCCGCTCTCAGTTTGAGGAAAACGGTATGATATTCACGGGTACTTCACCTAACGGTCTTCTTATTGAAGCTGTGGAAATACCCTCACACCGTTTCTTTATCGGTGTGCAGTATCACCCCGAATTCAAGAGCCGTCCGAACCATGCGCATCCGCTTTTCAGAGAATTTGTTAATGCTGCGCTCGGTAAGCAGTCAGAAAAATAATCATGTCGGATAAAACAGTAAAGGAGAAGAAATATGCCAAAGCTTAATGAGAATTTTATGAAGCTTGAAAAGAATTATCTTTTCATAAACATTGCAAAGAAAATAAATGCCTTTATAGAGGCTAATCCCGATAAAAAGGATAATATTATCCGTATGGGTATAGGCGACGTTACACTTCCTATTGCACCCTGCGTTATAGAAGCAGTCAAAAAGGGTGCGGATGAAATGGGCGTAAAGGAAACCTTTAAGGGCTATGAGGACAGCGGCACAGGCTATGACTTTCTGAAGGAGGCTGTCGCAAAATATTATGCAAGCTTCGGAGCCGAAATAAAGCCGTCGGAGATACGCATAAGCGATGGCGCAAAGTCGGATTGCGGTAATATAGTCGATATATTCGGAGAGGACAATACCGTAATAATAACCGACCCTGCATATCCTGTATATGTTGATTCCAATGTTATGAGCGGAAGAAAGATTGTATATGCCGACTGTACAAAGGAAAACGGTTTTTGCCCCGTTCCCGACAGGAATGTTCATGCTGATTTGATTTATCTTTGCTCGCCGAATAATCCTACAGGCGCCGCATTTACAAAGGAACAGCTTAAGGCATGGATTGATTATGCAATAGATAACAAGGCTATAATAATTTATGATGCTGCATATGAAGCATTCATAACCGAGCTTGATATTCCGAGGAGTATTTTTGAAGTTGAGGGTTCAAGACAGTGTGCAATAGAAATATGTTCACTCTCTAAAACAGCGGGCTTTACGGGTATGAGATGCGGTTATACGGTTATTCCCGATGAGCTTGAGGCTGAGGCGTCTGACGGAACAAAGGTAAGTGTTTCTCAGATATGGGGAAGAAGACAGGGCTCGAAATTTAACGGTGTATCCTATCCGGTACAGTGCGGAGCTGCCGCTGTGTTCAGTGACGAGGGCAGAGAGCAGATAAAGGTCAATCTTGAGTATTACAAGGAAAATGCAAGAATAATAGCCGAAGCACTCGATGAATTGGGAATTTATTATACCGGCGGAAAAAATTCTCCCTATATATGGCTTGAATGTCCGAAGGGTATGAAATCATGGGAGTTTTTTGATTATCTCCTCAACGAAGCAAATGTTGTGGGAACACCCGGAGCAGGCTTTGGCAAAAACGGTGAGGGCTTTTTCCGTCTTACATCCTTTGGTGACAGAGAGAAAACGGTTGAAGCAGTCGAAAGAATTAAGAAGCTGCTGAAATAATGCGGTCTATATGAGCGATTTTCTGTAACTTTATTACGGCTGTCATTATCAATAGTTATTTTATGATGTGATTGAAATTTTACAGTCGTGTTTTGTTCGCGTCCGGAGCTTTCCGGACGCATTATTTGTATTATAATTGTATTATAATATAATATAATTAACAATCGACAAATAAGTATATCTTCACTTCTTGACTGTATATGTTTACGGTGATATAATAAATAAAATGCCGTTGTGGGAGGTGGAAGGATGGATAATGATTTTATTTTTGATATAGATGGCCTCATGAATGAGGGAAAATTCGAGGAAGCAATAGGTATGATACAGGAACTGGATGAGGATG
This sequence comes from uncultured Clostridia bacterium, assembly GCA_947629295.1. Lineage (GTDB taxonomy): Bacteria > Bacillota > Clostridia > Oscillospirales > Acutalibacteraceae > UBA1213. The sequence goes on along the minus strand of CANRDH010000010.1, from coordinate 1,991 downwards.
AAATGAGTGATGAGTTGATGTTTATGCTTGCACATTGCTTTTCACAATGCGCAAGGTACAGAGAGGCTCTTGATGTGCTCGGGAAAATAGAGAATGTTGCTGCTGAGGATGATTTATCATATCATTTGGAGATCGCGGGAGCAAACTATGGATTGCACAAATACCGCTCGGCTATAAGAGAAGCGGACAGATGTATTGAAATAGACGATAGCTGTGTTGAAGCATGGCTGCTGCTTTGTCTTATATATCAGGAAACGGGTAATGAATCAAAATTTGAAAGGGCAAGCCGTGCCGCAAAGGAAATAGATGAAGAAGCTTGGGATAATATATTCGGAGACAAGACAGACGAGCTTGCGGGCTATGACGACGGAGAAACGGCAGCAGTGATTAAGTATATAAGCGATACCTATGGTGATATAGGAATGTTATTCCCTGATTTTGGTGAGGATGATATAAATTATAAGCATCCGATAAAGGTTGCCGTTATCCCGCCGGACCGGGAACATCCGTTTTTTAAGCTGATCACTATCGGAATAGGCGCGTACAGAGGAATAGAGATAACTGATAACGGAGAGGAAAATATTCATCGTGTGGAGCTTGCCGCATATATCCCATTGAGCGGTATGTGCGACGATGATGTCAGTATTCATATTTGGGTATCGAGAATTATGAGGCAATTCGGAGAGATGGTACAGCTTGAGTCGTCGTGGCTGGGATTCGGTCATACGGTTTCATACGGTGACAAGCTTGACGAAAGTGTGGAATATAACGGTGTGGTATTTGCACCGGCTGTTGATGATGATAAAAAATGTATACTTCCCTGCGGAGAAGAGGTGGAATTTTTGTTGCTTATTCCGCTGTATGAGGAAGAGATGGTTTATAAGATAGGCAACGGGTTTATGAAGCTGTTTGAACGCGCCTCAAGAATACTTGGGGAGGATTTCGGATATATTTATACGAAAAGACAAAACCTGTGTGCGGGAAGCATAAAGAAAAAATGGGCATTGCCGCGAAGCACAATGGAGAATATACTTGATTGGAACGGCCCTGACGGCTGTTATGCCACGGACAGGATAACCGTGGATAATTGCGGTATAGGTATAATGTACCGTGAAAAACCTGAAAGCAAGCTTGACAGCGGATGGAGGTTTCTTGCGGGGGATGAGGATGAGGAATATATGAACAATATTGAAAATGCCGATATATTCCGTTTGAATACCATATGCAACTATGATCCGGAAATCATTGAGTATCTTGACTGCCCCGTAGGTTCGGCATTCTATAGAAATAAGTCGGGTGAATTCAGACCTATGGAGTTTCATTCTAAATAAACTATGGTATTACCGCCTGATATTATATCCGGCGGTAATGAATTATTCAGAAAAGGAAAATATAAATGTTAAAGGAGAAAAATTACTCATATCTTTCAAACGGTATATTTGTCGCGTGTATTGCAGTTCTCTGTACTCTTCTTTGGGGAACGGCATTTCCGGCAATAAAAATAGGCTATGAGTTTTTCAGAATAGAGGAAAATGATATACCGTCAAAGCTTGTATTTGCAGGAGCAAGATTTTTTATTGCGGGTGCAATAGTACTGATAATAGGCTTTCTCGGCAGCAAGCCTAAACCGACAATAGGCAGACATGACATTTTGCCGATATCGTTTTTAAGTCTTTTTCAGACATACGGACAATATCTGCTTTTGTATATAGGAATAGTTTATATTACGGGGACAAAGTCCTCACTTTATACCTCAGCCGCAGCCTTTACTTCCGTTATTGTCGCCGCATTAGTATTCAGAGGCGATAATCTTACTCTGAAAAAAATACTCGGATGTATAATCGGAATTTCGGGAATAGTTGTAATGGTATTCGGCGGAGAGATGGGAAATTTCAGCCTGATTGGTGACGGTCTTGTCATCCTGTCAAATATATTCGGCGGAATAGGAAATGTTATAAGCAAAAAGATTGACAAGGGAAGAACGCCGATAC
>CANRDH010000009.1 GCA_947629295.1 uncultured Clostridia bacterium | reverse complement strand
GATTATTTCATATCAGGCGGATTGACGGAAAATCCGGAGCTTATTAACGCAAGACATATAATTATTTCCGATAAAGCAGAAGATATTGATATTGACGCCGAAGGATATGTTAATACAGGCAATGATGATATCTGTTATACAGGAGGTTTGGGAAATATAGGCATAAGAGCATATGCGGACGGAAATGTAACTGTAAGGAGGGAAGGATATTGGCTAAGCTGAATGAGCAAGGCTTCAGAAAAGAGCTTTCGTCAGGGAAACTCAGTAATTTATATGTAATATACGGAGAGGAAAAATATCTTGTCCGTAAATATACGGACGCACTTATTTCTGCGGCAGTGGGAAAGGCTGCTTCGGAATTTGATTTGTTCAGATTCAATTCCGAAACGCCCCTTGAAAATATTTTTTATGCTGCCGAACAGCTGCCGATGTTTACGGAGAGAAAATGTGTATGCGTAAAGGATTATAATATAAATTCTTTATCCGACAGCGATTATAAGCAGCTTGAAGCCTTCTGCTCCGATATATCACCCTCAACAATACTTATATTTTCAATGCCCACATTTACAGTTGATAATAATAAAAAGGGCGGGAAGTTTTCCAAATTCATATCATTTGCGGAGAAATCAGGGAATACGCTTGAACTGAAAATTCTTGACGAAACAGCGCTGCGCAACAGAATAATTTCATGGTGCGAAAAAAACGGCTGCAAAATTGAGCGTATAAATGCGTCAAAAATTGTATCCTATGCAGGCAGCGACCTTAACACACTGAAAAATGAAACCGATAAGCTTTGTGCATATGCCGACGGTAAGGAAATTACGGAGGAAGTTATTCAAAAGCTATGTATAAAGAACAGTGAATCAAATATCTTTGCTCTGTCGAATTATATTTCTAATAATGATTTTAATGCCGCTTACAGACAGATTGATTTGCTTTTTGAGCAGAACGAACCTCCCGAAAAGATTTTGTCGCTTATCAGCTCTGCTTTTATTGATATATATCGCTTAAAGGCAGCGGCGGAGGCGGGAAAGAGCATTTCCGAGGTTGTCGAGGATTTCAATTATGGCAGGAAAAGCTTTCGTCTTAACAAGATAAAAAATAACGCTTTAAAATTTCCAAAAGAATCTTTGAGAGAGATATTTGAGGCGATACTTGAAGCTGATATAAAGCTGAAAAGCACAAGAGGGGATTCACGGATAATTATTGAAACTCTGACAGCAAAAATGCTGTTAGCCGTCAAAAGGGGCGGAATGGTATGATAAAAATAAGAGAAGCAGTGATAGTAGAAGGGAAATATGATAAAATAAGGTTATCCAATTTTATTGACGGTCTTATAATAACCACAGACGGCTTCGGGGTATTTAAAAATAAGGAAAAACAGTTTCTTATCAGACGTCTTGCCGACACAAGGGGAATTTTGATTCTGACTGACAGTGACGGCGCAGGCTTTGTGATAAGAAATTTTCTCAAAGGTATCGTTCCGGCGGATAAGGTACACCATGCATATATTCCCGATATTTTGGGAAAGGAAAGACGCAAGAATAAACCGTCAAAGGAAGGAAAGCTCGGTGTTGAGGGAATTTCTGATGAAATATTGAAGCGTGTTATCAGTGCGTCCGGGGTACAGTGTGATATTGTTGACGGATATGCAAAGAAAGCAAAGGATATTACAAAAGCGGATTTTTTTGAATACGGACTCACAGGTACCTTCAATTCAAATGAGAACAGGCAGCGCCTTAAGAAATATCTCAAGCTACCTGAAAATATGACCTCGAATTCCCTGCTGGATGTCTTGAACTGTACTATGACATATGAAGAATTTACAAAGCTTTGCGACAAGCTTTTCACAGATAATGAAGGAGGATAAGATGAATGCTTAATGTTACACTTATCGGCTCCGGAGGTATGATGCCGCTTAAGAACAGATGGCTTGCGTCCTGTATAATCAGCAGCGAGGGACATTCAGTTCTTGTTGACTGCGGAGAGGGTACTCAGATAGCACTGAGAAATACCGCCTGCAAGCTAAAGCCTATAGACGTGATATGTATAACACATTTTCATGCTGATCATATATCCGGACTTCCGGGATTTTTGCTGTCAATGGGAAATGAGGGAAGAAAAGAACCTATAACGATAGCCGGTCCGAGAGGGATTGAACATATAGTAAGGAGTATTTGTGTTATTGCACCAAATCTGCCGTTTGAAATAAAATTTGCGGAAACATTCAGGGATAATGATTTAAGGTGCGGAAATATTGAAATAGCTCCGTTTGAGCTTAGGCATAGTACCGAATGTGTGGGGTATTCCTTTATTCTCCCGAGAAAAGGAAAATTCAATGTTGAAAAAGCCAAAATGAATAATGTACCGATGAGGATATGGAGCAGTCTGCAAAAGAAGGGTGAGGTTGAGTTTGAAGGCAGGCTTTATACGTATGATATGGCGTCCGACGGAGAAAGGCGTGGTATAAAGGTTACCTACTGTACAGACACAAGACCTACGAAAAATATAGTAAAATTCGCAGAAAATTCGGATTTATTAATATGTGAGGGGCTTTATTACGAACCCGGAAAGCTTGACAGAGCAAGGTTGACAGGCCATATGCTTTACTCCGAGGCAGCAAAGCTTGCACTCGAATCAGGTGTAAAGGAAATGTGGCTTACACACTATAGTCCTGCGGTGATTGAACCGGAGGAGGGAATTGAGCAGGCAACAAGTATTTTTCCGAATACGAAATGCGGTTATGACGGAAAAACCGTTACGATATCGTTTCCGGATTGATAAATTATTATATTTGTGCTAAAATCCGAGTAAAGGACAAATCGGCAGTCAGAATTCGGGTTCAACTCAAACCCTTGAAAAGATTTGAGTTGAACCCGTTGTCTGTATGGGCAGGTATTATATTAATATATCAAATAGAAGATTAGCCGCCATACAGCATATGATACCGCATACCGTAGGCAGTATAAGGGACAGAATTGCCCATTTTATGCTGCCTGTTTCTTTTTTTATTGTAATAAAGGTTGTAGAGCACGGGAAGTGCATGAGGGTGAATATTAGTGTACATACAGCTGTTTTTATCGTCCATCCGTTGCTGATAAGTATATCATGAAGCTGCGAAAGACTTCCGTAATCTGTCATTGTACCGTTGCTCAGATATATCATAAGCGTTGTGGGAAGCACAATTTCATTGGCAGGAAAACCTAAGATAAAGCCTGTAAGTATTGCGCCGTCAAGTCCCATTATTTTGGCAAAGGGATCTAAAAATGCCGTTATATTGGAAATTATAGTGCCTGAGCCTATATGGATATTTGCAAGAATCCATATTATTGCGCCTGCCGGAATGGCTACAAGCACAGCCCTTGCCAATACAAATACCGTCCTGTCAAGAAGCGAGCGCACTATTGTTTTGCCGATTTGCGGTATTCTGTACGGCGGAAGCTCCATTAGGAAGCTCTTTCCGCCGCTTTTCAGTATGGTTTTTGAAAGAATAAATGATATAAGAAGTGAAATCAGAATACTTAACAGTACGATACATACAAGAATAAACGCACTGACTGCCGATTGCACAGCTATTGGAAACATTCCGACAAAGAACATGGATATAATCGCTATCAAAGTCGGAAATCTTCCGTTGCAGGGCGAAAAATTATTCGTAAGTACGGCAATTTTTCTTTCGTTTTCTCCATCAATAATTCTGCACCCTGTCACACCGCAGGCGTTGCAGCCGAAGCCCATAAGCATTGTAAGCCCCTGTTTACCGTTTGTTCCTGCTTTGCAAAATACCGAATCAAGATTAAATGCTACTCTCGGAAGATAACCGAGATCCTCAAGTATTGTAAACAACGGGAAAAAAATGGCCATAGGCGGAAGCATTACTGAAATTACATTGGAAAGAGTTGTATATACTCCGTCTATAAGTAACCCCTTAAGCCATAGGGGCGTACCGATTAAATCTGCAAGAAATGTTATTTTTTCACCGAGAAACGAAAATAAGGCGCTAAGCGACTCAGAAGGATAGTTAGCCCCGACTATCGTGATATAAAATATAAGCGCGAAAAGCAGAAGCATAACGGGTATTCCGAAAAGTCTTGATGTCAGGATTTTATCAAGCTTTCTGTCACGTCTTCTGTATTCACCGCTTTCTCTTTTGACGCAGAGCTTATATATTTCCTCACATTGTCCGACACGTGCCTTTGCCAGTATATCGCTTATATCTCCGTCAATAAGTGTCCTTGCTTCAGTGACGGCTTTTTTTAATCTTTCATCATATAAAATATCCTGCTTCCTTTCGAGGATATGTATTGCCATCCGTCTTTTTTCACAATTCGGTATATCGAGCAAGGCATCAGATACAACTTTAATGCTTTTTTCGGTTTTATCATCATATTTTCTGATAATTGTATAGGTTTTTGTTTTTCCGGAGGCGACGTTGCTTATTTCTTCAGTCAGCTTTTTAAGTCCCTGTTTTTTTCTTGCGGCAGTTTTTATTACAGGAACACCGAGTTGTAATGATAATTCGTCATAATCTATGTTTATATGCTGTTTTTCAGCTTCGTCTGCAAGATTTACGCAAACTGCAACTTTATTTGTTATTTGGAGTATTTGTAAAACAAGGTTAAGATTTCTTTCTATTGATGTTGCATCTATTACAACAGCTATACAATCATATTTTACGTTTTCTATTGCATTGAGGGCCGCCAGTTCGTCAGGGGATGATGCGTTAAGAGAATAAGTTCCGGGAAGGTCAAGGAGTCTGAATTGTGAGGAGCCGTATTTATAGCTGCCCTCCGCAGTGCTGACCGTCTTTCCCGCCCAGTTACCGGTATGCTGTTTCATACCGGTAAGGGCGTTGAAAACCGTACTTTTCCCGACATTGGGATTCCCTGCAAGCAAAACGGTATATTCTTTTTTTATACTATTGTCACTCATAAGCTCACTCCCAGTAATCGGTAATTATAATTTTATCGGTATCACTCTTTCTTATTGCCATCAATGTCCCTCTGAAGGAATATGCACAGGGATTTCCGCTCGGACTTTTACATACCGCCTCTATACGTGTACCGCATATAAGACCTAAATTCATAAGTTGTTTTTTCAGTTTATTATCATACGGCAGACGTGATATGATCCCGCAGGTGCCCACCGGCAATTCACTCAACGTAATATAATTATTTCGCATTTCATAAATCCGCTCCTTTTATCCTCATTAATATTCTATGTCTTATGCTCCTTTATGTTACATATGACGATAATTGTGTAAACAAATGCTATTGCGAAAAGCACCATGATATGTTAAAATATGTTTGATACTTTAAGTTTACACATATGTTTATGTTATATATTATTTTCAGAAGGAGAGAAAAACTGTGATTTCTGTGGCGATAGACGGTCCTGCGGGAGCGGGAAAGAGCACGATTGCCAAAAGGGCGGCAAATGTGCTCGGATTCACGTACATTGATACAGGTGCCTTGTACAGGGCGATAGGTCTGGCCTGCATAAATAAGGGTATTGATGTATCCGAGCTAAATGAGGTAATAAAAATACTTCCTGAAACGGACATTAAATTGATTTTTATTGACGGTGAGCAAAGAGTGATTCTTAACGGATGCGATGTATCGTCAGATATACGCGCGGAAAATGTCTCAATGGCAGCGTCGGCTGTTTCTGCAATTCCGGAGGTCAGGGCTTTTTTGCTCGATTTGCAGAGGGGCTTTGCAAAAAAAGATAATGTTATAATGGACGGAAGGGATATAGGTACTGTTGTTCTGCCCGATTCCGAAGTAAAAATTTTTTTGACGGCTTCCCCGGAGGCACGTGCTGACAGGCGTACAAAGCAGCTTGAGGCAAAGGGAGCAGATGTTGATTATAAAGCTGTTTTATCGGATATAATAAAAAGAGATTATAATGATTCCCACCGCGATGCGGCTCCGCTTAAAGCGGCTGAGGGAAGTGTTACGCTTGATACGACGAATCTTACCCTTGAGGAATCAATAAATCAGGTAATAAGTATTATAAGATCAAAAGCTAAAGCTATTTTATAGGCCCTCTTGAGTTGAGAGCCGTCCGCTTATGGTAGGAGGCGAGTCTGTAATGAAGCATAATCCGGTATATATAATCGGAAAAATAATATTGGTTCCGCTGTTTAAGCTTTTGTTTTTTTATAAGGTAAACGGTAAGAAGAATGTACCCAGTGAGGGTGGATATATATTCTGCTCCAATCATCTTTCAAATTTTGACCCTGTTTTCCTTGAGATATGTCAGCACAGACAGGTCTTCTTTATGGCAAAGGAGGAGCTTTTCAAAAATCCTTTTACGGCTGTTATCTGTAAATTATTCGGTGCCTTTCCCGTTCAGAGAGGAGCAGGTGACGGCAAAGCTATAAATAAGGCAGTAGAGGTGGTAAAGCAGGGAAAGCTTCTCGGTATATTTATTGAGGGTACACGCTCAAAAACAGGGGAGTTTCTTCGTCCGAAATCAGGTACGGCGGTTATTGCGGCTCAGGCTAATGTTCCTGTTATACCTGTATGTATAACTCCTAAGAATAAAAAAGTAAAACTTTTCCAAAAGGTAACAATCTCAATAGGTGAGCCTATAGCGCCGGAAAGGATTGCATTATCCGAAAACAGCAGTACGGAAGAGTACAGAAATGCGGCACGTTTGATAATGTCTGAAATACATAAGCTCAGAGAGAGGGATTTGAAATAATATATTATATTCTTCGTTTTCTTGCGTTTGTATTTATCAGACCTTTTTATAGGATAAATTATGTCGGAAGGGAAAATGTACCGAAAAGCGGAGGTCTGATTATATGTAGTAACCACATAAGTTATTTTGACCCTGTAGCCATAGGACTTGGAGTCAGAAGAAAAGTATACTTTATTGCAAAATCAGAGTTCTTTACCAATTACGGTGTATTCGTCAGAGGATTTTTTAAATCCTGCGGTGTTATTCCGGTAAATAGGGGAAAATCCGATATGAATGCCATTGGTACTGCCGAAAAATACATTGACATGGGCAGACAAATCGGGATATTTCCGCAGGGAGGCATAACTAAAAACAGAAAATCCTTTTCTCCAAAGGCGGGCGCGGCACTTATGTCCGTAAAAAGTCAGGCTCCTATCATACCGGTGTCTTTATTTTCTCTCGGCAAAATAAGACCGTTTTGCAGAATAACTGTCAGATTCGGAAAGCCCGTATATCCGCCGAAGGATGATTCTCTTAAATCTGCAAGGCAGTTTTCGCAGACTGTTAAGGAAATAATTATTTCTCAACTGGAGGAAGAACATAAATGATAAAGGTGGCAAAAACAGCAGGCTTCTGCTTTGGCGTCAGCAGAGCGGTAAGTATTGTTGAAAAGTTAATCGATGAGGGTAAGTCTGTATATACTCTCGGTCCTATCATTCATAATACCCAAATGGTAGAGAATCTTGCCATGAGGGGAGTCAGAATTGCGGAAACCCCGGGTGACGTAAAGGATGATTCTACTCTTGTGGTACGTTCGCACGGTGTGTCAAAGGATATTATGGATGAAATAGAGTCCCTTGGGCTTAACTGTAAGGACGCTACCTGTCCTTTTGTTCTGAAAATACACAAGATAGTGGCTGAACATTCAAAGCAGGGTGATACCATAATAATTGCAGGGGATGAAAAACACCCTGAGGTTCAGGGTATCATAGGTCATTGTATGGGTGAATACCATACCTTTAAAAATTGTGAGGAGCTTGAGAAATTACTGCTTAAATTTCCTGAATGGAAAAATAAAAGCCTGTGTATAGTGGCACAGACTACCTTTGATATAAAAGAATGGAAAAAATCTTTAAAAAAGTTTCAAAAACTATGTACAAATCCTAAAATATTTGATACAATATGTAGTGCAACATCTGATAGACAGTCCGAAGCGGAAGAACTTGCTTCACAGTCTGATGTCATGCTTGTGATTGGCGGAAGGCATAGCTCGAATACGAATAAGCTGTATAGTATCTGTAAGAGTATGTGCAAGGATACCTATCTTATTGAAACGGCTTCCGAAATTCCGGACTGTGCAAAAATCGAAAATGTCAGGGTTGGAATCACTGCCGGAGCATCGACACCGGCAAGCATTATAAAGGAGGTACTTGTTACCATGTCAGAAGAAATCAAAAATCCAGAAGAAAGCAAAGCTGAAAACTTTGAGGAGCTCCTTGAGGAGTCTTTCAAAAATTATAATACAAACGGAAGGGTACACGGTGTTGTTGTAGGCATAACTCCCACAGAGGTACGTGTTGATGTAGGCAGAAAGCAGACCGGTATCGTACCGCTAGACGAGCTTTCAAACGATCCGAATGCAAAAACAGAGGATCTTGTAAAGGTTGGTGATGAGCTTGATCTTATCATCATGAAAACAAACGATCAGGAAGGAACAATTCTTCTTTCCAAAAGGATTCTCGATTCACAAAAGGGTTGGGACGAAATAGTTAAGGCTTATGAGGAAAAATCAGTTGTTCGCGGTGTTGTTACAGATGTTATCAAGGGCGGTGTGCTTGCTGTATCAAACGGTGTAAGGGTATTCATACCTGCTTCTCAAGCTACTGCAACAAGAGATGAGCCGCTTGAAGGACTTCTTAAAAAGGAGGTCGATTTCAGAATAATAGAGACAACAGGCAGAAATAACAGAAGAAGAGCAGTAGGCTCAATTCGCTCCGTTCTTAATGACGAGCGTAAGAAGAGGGAAGAGGAGTTCTGGGCTTCCGCCGAAGAAGGCAAGACATATATAGGTGTTGTTAAGTCCCTTACGTCATACGGTGCTTTTGTTGATATCGGCGGTATAGACGGAATGGTACATATTTCCGAGCTTTCATGGAATAGGATTAAGCATCCCTCGGAGATTGTAAATGTAGGTGATACTGTTGAGGTTTATATCAAATCACTTGACAGGGAAAATGGTAAGATTTCACTCGGCTATAAGAAGGCTGAGGATAATCCGTGGGAGATTCTTAAGAATAATTATCCTGTAGGAACGGAGACAGAGGTTGAAATTGTGGGTCTTACACAGTTCGGTGCGTTTGCCAGGATAATACCCGGAATCGACGGACTTATACACGTATCACAGATTTCTAATGAAAGAGTTGAGAAACCGGAGGATGTTCTTTCTGTCGGTCAGAAGGTAAATGTAAAGATTACGGCCATTGACTTTGACAGAAAGAGAATAAGCCTTTCAATCAAGGCATTGTCCGATAACAGTTCCGAAACAGATACGGCTGACCAAGAATGATTTATGCTTAGACCTTTCAGGCATCTCAACAGAGGTGCCTGTTTGTGTTGTTTTATGGGGATGATTTTGTTATGTATGAAGAGATAACTGAAAAAACAAGGAGTATTGTTGTTGATATATTGGAAAAATCAGCCTTGAAAAAGGGCGATATATTTATTGTGGGATGTTCCACAAGTACTGTATTCGGTGACGCATACGGAAGCTGCTCAAGCATGGATATTGCCAAGGCTCTCTTTGAGGGGATTTACCCCGAGCTTTTAAAAAGGGAAATATATCTTGCGGCTCAGTGCTGTGAACATCTTAACAGAGCAGTGATTATTCCGCAGGAGGCTGCCGAAAAGCTCAGGCTGGATACGGTAAATGTTGTGCCGCAGCCAAAAGCAGGCGGTTCCTTTGCAACACTGGCTTATGAGAAAATTGATTGTCCTGTTGCCGTGGAGCATATCAGAGCCAATGCAGGAATGGATATAGGAGGAGTGTTGATAGGTATGCACCTGAAGGAGGTTGCTGTTCCGCTTAATCTTGAAAATAACATGATAGGAAAGGCACATATAACCGCAGCAAGAACGAGGCCAAAGTTTATCGGCGGTGAGCGTGCACACTATAATGATGATATAAAATAATGAGATTGCAGCAAGTAAAACAGGAATATAAATAAGTGAGGTCTGATATGGGATATAAAGAGGAATTTATTGACATCTATACCGAAAATATAAATAGAGATGGTTCGCAAAATCTGCTTGAATGGATGAAGACAACGGATTTTTTTACGGCTCCCGCAAGTACAAAATTTCATGGAGCGTGTGAGCATGGTCTTGTCATGCATAGTATAAGCGTATATAAAACCATGATGGAAAGACATTTTGACGCAGAAAGAGATAACAAAGAAAGCTTTGCAATTTGTGCGCTTCTCCATGATTTATGTAAAACGCAGTTTTACAAGATTTCCATGCGCAATGTCAAAAATGAAGATACAGGTCAGTGGGAAAAGAAACCGTATTATATGGTTGAGGATGCCTTTCCGTATGGTCACGGAGAGAAATCGGTATATCTTATTGAGCGCTTTATGCGGCTTAAGCCTGCCGAGGCAATGGCAATACGCTGGCACATGGGCGGTTTTGATGAAGCGGCAAGAGGAGGCAGCTTTGCTATCAGTCTTGCTTATGAAAAATATCCGATCGCGGTCAAGCTTCATCTTGCAGACCTTGAGTCTACATACCTTAAGGAAAAGAATACTTCGTCTGTACATTAATGCTATCTGTATGGATATAGTGGTATAATCTAACTTGCTATGTGATATTTAATATTTTTCTCTAAACACTTCAATTTACAATAGTAATGTGTTATAATCTTATTGTCTATTTCTGTATCAAAAAGGTGATATAATGAAAAGCATTGACGATAAAAAAGATAATGATATTATTGCGGGGCGTAATCCCGTTACAGAGGCACTTCGTTCGGGAAGGAATATAGAATGTCTTTACATTGCAAAAGGAGAGCTCAGCGGAAGCGCAAGGGTTATTTCTGCTCTTGCAAAAGAAAGACATATCCCGATAAAAGAGGTGGACAGAAAAAGGCTTGATTTCATGACAAATCATGCTTCTCACCAGGGAGTCGCAGCTATTGCCGCAATAAAGGAATACAGCAGTATTGACGACATTTTTTCATTGGCTGAAAGCAGGAATGAAAAGCCCTTTATTATTGTTCTTGATGAAATAGAAGACCCGCATAATTTAGGGGCAATAATACGTACCGCCGAATGTGCCGGTGTTCACGGTATAATAATACCTAAGCGACGTGCTGCGGGACTGAGTGGTATTGTTGCAAAGGCAAGTGCAGGGGCATACGAATATATGCATATAGCAAGAGTTACAAATATTTCCTGCGCAATAGATGAGCTTAAACAGCGCGGTTGCTGGGTGTATGCTGCTGATATGGACGGCCAAACATACTGCACCTGTGACCTCAGCGGGGCATCTGCGATTGTGATAGGCTCCGAAGGCAGGGGTATAGGACGTCTTGTTAGGGAAAAATGTGATGCTGTGCTTTCTTTGCCGATGCTCGGAAAGATAAATTCTCTTAATGCATCCGTTGCGGCAGGCGTGCTGATATATGAATTTGCCCGTCAACGAATGAATTTATGTGCAAAAAACGGAGGTTAAACCATGTCAGATAATAAAAAATCTTCCGATAATAACGATATATCCCCAATAAGAGGACTTTTCAAACAGAATGAAGAGGCATATAACAGGCACCATCAAAAGGTTGAGGAGGAAAAAGAACAGCTTGCGAAAAAACGTAAAGACCGACAGATATCAGACGAGCAAAAAAGAAAAGAATCAGAGCAGGCTGTAAAAAATAAAAAGAAGAATAATGCTTCTCCGCTCGGAGGAAAGGTAAAATCGTTTTTCGGAAAGATTGTCGAAATAGTGACACAGCCTGAGGACGGTTCATTTTACGGGGACGATAATGACGAATTTGAGGATATCTATTCCGATGAATCCTTGGAAGAAAGTTTATATAAGAATCAGAATGTGTCAAACACTTTGAAAATCGATGACGGCAATGGATCTGCCGAAGATGAATCTTTGATTTATCAAAGCAGTCCTGCTGGGTCTGTATCTGATAAGGATAATCAGGAAACCGATACAGTTGAAGCTTCTGAGTATGCTGAATTTAACGGTATGAAGGCAGAGACAGAATCCGTAGAAATTCAACAGGATATAAAGGATAAATCTGTTGAAAATTCCGTGCAGGTACAGAGTGGACAAGTAACGTCGGACAGAAAGAATACCGAAGGAAAAACAGAAATTACTCTTGGTGCGATAATGCACGCAAAAAATACAGGTGCTGAGGGTACTCCTGTTACATATACCGCAAAGACAGTTATAAATGAAGTTACTGATGAAGATAAAACGGAAGAAACAACCTCAGACGGACCTTCTGAGCAAGGTGCAAATGAATCTGCCGAGTCATTAGTGTCGGAAAGAACCAATGAGCTTTCACATAATGATACCGCAGACGAAGCGGAATCATCCGAACAGGAAAGACTGAATGAACTGTCGCACGTGACATCAGATAAAAATGCTGAACCTGCACCCGGGAGGGTAAATGAGCTCTCGCATGATGTCAGCATTAAAGAAGAAGTCCGGCCCGCAAAACAAATCAAAAATGAGCTTTCACACAATGTATCTGATGGCAGCACTGAAAATAATTCGGATGAGAAAGTAAAAACATCCGTATCCGATATACATAGTCAAGACCGCCGTACTTCAGGTGTTTCGAATACCCCAAAAGAACCGATGGTATATCATCGCAGTGATAACCCGACTTTTGTTGTTATGGCAGGTAAATTCACAAAAACTCTGCGCGCGGAATATGAAAATACACGACGTCACAGAGGATATTCCCCCGAACCTGCTGTAAATGAAGCAAGGTCAGAGGTTAAGAAGAAAACTGATCCTGATTCGGCGATGGAAAATAAAAGTATTTCGGAAACAAAGGAAAGTCAGCCAAAAAAGAAAGAAAGCACCGAAAAGAGTAATGTAACCAACATTTCAGATGCGAAAATAAGGAAAAAGAGAAAATTTCATATTAGGGATCTTTTTTCTGCTGAGGGAGATACCTTTGACGAAGAAGATAATATTGAAGAGGAAAAACCCGAAATTACGGATTATCATGATAAGGAAGATATCAAGGCAATAAAGAACGATATCAACTATAATTTCAGAAAGCGCTTCTTCCGTACCATTATTCTTGCTGTCGTAGGAATAGCGTCAATTGTTATGTCTTTGCTTGTACAGATATTTCCATCCTTGTTTACCGAAATGATACATAATGGATGGCTTTTATACGGATTTCTCAATTTTATCTTCTTAGCAACAGCGGTATTTCTTGAAAAATCCACGATTTTTTACGGTATTGTACCTCTTAAAAGTTTTAAAGCAACCAGTGATACTGCTGTTTCCGTTACTGCCGCCGCAACAGTTATACAGTCGGTTGTGGGTCTTTTCCTGCCTGATGTATTTGTTAACGGAACCTATCATATGTATTCGTCACTTGCAATACTTGCATTGTTATTCAACAGTGTGGGAAAGCTTTTAATTATAAAAAGAACTGCCGACAATTTTCATTTTTTGTGCAGTACAAAGGCAAACCATGCAGGAAAAATCTATACCGATACAAACAATGCGCCTAAATTTGTAAGCGGTCTGCCCGCTCAGAGACCTATAATCGCATATGCGAAGAAATCTCAGCTTATGAGCAATTTTTTACAGCTTTCATATGCATCCGACCCCGTTGAGGATAGTGCGACCTTCTTTGCACCTTTTGCGACAGCATTAGCATTGATATGCGGCGTCGCATACGGACTTATATCGGGGGATTTTGTAGGGGGTGTGTCCTCATTTGCCCTTACCGCCTTTATTACTACACCGATGTGCGCGCTTATTGCTTTGAATATCCCAATAAAGAACCTTTGCAGCGCTGCTTTGCACAGAGGTGCTATGGTTATCGGATATGAAGCCATAAAGCAATTCAGCGATACAAACGCTGTTATGATAGAGTCCGATCAGCTGTATCCAAAGGGCAATATTATACTAAGCGGAATTAAGGCGTTTAATGAATCAAAGCTTAACAATGCTATTCTGGCAGGAGCAGCCATAACCTTTGCGGTGGGTGGCTCTATGTCATACGTTTTTGAAACAATCGTGCAGGACAGGAAACACATGATACCTTCCGTAGACAGTGTTTCGTATGATGATGATTTGGGACTTTCCGGATGGATTGGCGGTCAGCGGGTTCTGATAGGAAACCGTTCCCTTATGAAGAAACATAATATTGTTATGCCGGATGAATCAGTGGAGTCAAAATATCGGAAAATGGGAAATGAGATTGTCTATATTTCCATGTCCGGAGAGCTGATTGCGATGTTTATTTTGACATATAAGGTCAATCATGAAATAGCTGATTCACTGAGGGAGCTTTCGGAAAACGGTGTTAGTATTGTTGTAAGAACGATAGATTCCAATATAACACAGACCCATATTGCGGAGAAATTCGGAATATTCCCACGCTGTATCAAGGTTCTTAGCACGGGACTCGGAAATATATGTCACGAGGAGCTTACTTCCGTTGAAAAAACTTCCCGTGCGTATGTTGTAACAGACGGCAGACTGTCAGCTCTTGCTACGGCAATATCAGGATGTATAGGAATAAAATCTACCGTAACCATAACTAAGATAATACAAATCCTCTCAATCGTTATAGGCTTTTTCCTTGTCACTCTTATATCTTTTATTTCAGGCTTTGCTAAGTTGGGAGGACTTGAAATTCTGTTGTATACCTGCTTCTGGTGTATAGCATTGATTGTAGTATCTGTATTAGCAAGGAAGCTTAATTAACTCATGATAAAAAAAGAAAGGTTGATAAGAATGAAGGTTGCTCCGTCACTGCTCAGCTGCGATTTTGCAAAAATGGGTGAGGAAATAGTCAGGATTGATAAGGCAGGAGCCGATATGATACATCTTGATGTAATGGACGGACATTTTGTACCGAATATTACCATAGGTCCCGCAATAATAAAGTCTGTACGTCCGTATACAAAGCTGCCTTTTGATGTACATCTTATGATAGACTACCCGCTTGATTATATAGATGCCTTTGCGGATGCCGGTGCGGATATCATAACATTTCATCTTGAGTCTATGTCAGACCCGGATATGACTATTGAAAAGATAAAGCTCCGAGGTATAAAGCCGGGCGTTGTAATTAAGCCGAATACCCCTGCCGATGCGGTATTCCCTTATCTTGAAAAGGTATATATGGTACTTGTGATGACGGTTGAGCCGGGCTTCGGCGGACAGGAATTTATGGCTGATATGATGCCAAAGGTAGTTGCGATAAAAGACGAGGCAAAAAAAAGAGGTCTTGATGTGCTTGTGGAGGTTGATGGAGGTATATCGGATAAAACTTTTTCCTTTGCCGCTGATTCCGGAGTAGATATTGTTGTTTCGGGCACAGGAGTTTTTAAAGCTGATGATGCGGCTGAGGCAATAAGACTACTGAAAAATACAAAATAATAAATTTTATGAGCCGACCCTCGGTTGTGGGATTTTTCCGTTATCTGGGGTCGGCCTTTTATATAATAAACAATTACTCAAAAGATTATCTGTGACAATCAAAGCATTGCCCTGCCTACTATTTCAACCGCATTTTCAGATGCAAGAACAGCACACTTTTCCTTGAGTGCAGAGCAGGTTATTTTTCCTCTTTGAACGGAATGGGCATATTCTCCGGTTATTCTCATAAAACCATCGCTTGGTATGGAGTTTCCTAGCATTAGATAATAATTATGATTATCAAAGAGGATACTGCTTTTTTTATTTCTTTCGTTTGCAAGATATAACTGCTCTATACACGCCAACAGCTCTTCGGCACTTGTAAAACTGAATACATAACTGTTGCTTCGGCTTTTTATGCTGTATATTTTTCTTTTTCGACGGTTAACAACTGTAACAAGAAGAATACATCCATGGTCATATTTCATAGCCTCTATCATCAGCTTTTTTCCGTTCAGCTTCATGCCGGTTTTACTTTCGGCACGTATCAGAAGCTCTTGTATTACCCTTTTTGAACGGCTGTCCGTAAAGCTGAGTCCTTCATATGTCAAATTATATTCCTCAAGCTCTTTGTCGCAAAGAGAAATAAGCAGCTTTTCGGAATTTATCTTCTCAATATTCATGTTCCCTGCCCCCGAAATACACAAAGCCCCAATACCGCTTTGTTTATAATATCTTCTATATTACATAATATTAAATCAGAAGGCATTTTGCAATCGGAAAGTTTTGGATAAAGAACAGGTGATTTAATACAATTAATTTTATGAAAGCAAAAACTTAGTTTAAATCGGATTTATTTTTTCTTTGCGCCTATTAGATATATATACATTACTCAGTAAAAATAAAATTTTTCTATTCCCGGTAAAATATTATGTACTATACATAAAATTGCTATCTTTATTTTAAAATTATAGACGAAAATATAAAAAATATCTGTACAAAATTATAAAATGAGTGTATAATGGTATACAGATAATTTTTTTTGCAATAATTCTGAATCTATGTGGTAACGTACTCATTGTAAGTATATATACAGAGGTGGACCGTATGAAAAAGATGCTTGTGGCTGATAATATTGAAATGAATAGATCAATTATTCGTGAAATATTTGCATCACAGTATGAAATAATAGAGATTGAAAGCAGTGAAACAGTATTCAAGCTTCTTATGCAGCATAAGAATAATATATCGATAGTTTTAATAAATGAATCTATTGCCCGGATTTTCAGCAAGGATATGGTACAGACCTTAACAAATCTGGAGGTATTCAAAAACATACCCGTGATAGTTATTCTTAATCAAGAGCTTTCTCAGCGCTCAAAAATATTCGGTATGCCTTTTCCGTATTGTGATGTAATACCATCTCCCGTAAACCCTTATATTATCAAAAAACGTATAGCAAACCTTGTTGATTTGTATGCACATCAGAGTGAACTTGAGGACCGCGTGGAAAAGCAGACGGCAAGAATACTTATACAGAACAAGGCGTTGAGGCTTCAGGAGCGTAAAATCAGCACAATAAATAATGATATGCTGGATACCCTTAGTACTGTTATTGAGTACCGTGATGTAGAATCCGGAAGACATATACACAGAATAAAAAAGTTTACCGAGGTTATGCTTAAAGCCCTTTCAGTTAAATATCCGAAATATAACATGACCCCGGAAAAAATAAGTATGATATCTTCAGCTTCCGCATTGCATGATATCGGAAAAATTGCCATTCCAGATTCGATATTACTTAGCCCGAGAAGGCTTACGTATGAAGAATTTAATATAATGAAAACTCATACAATCAAGGGCTGCGAGCTTTTAAACCATCTTGAAAGTGTAGAGAAAAACGAATATTTTACATATTGCTATGATATATGCAGATATCATCATGAAAAATATGATGGTAAAGGCTATCCGGACGGGCTTGTGGGGGAGCAGATACCAATATGGGCGCAGGTCGTATCTATCGCGGATTGTTACGACGCACTTACAAGCGAGCGTTCTTATAAAGCCGCGCTGACTCACGAACAAGCTGTGGAATTGATGAGGTCTGGTGCTTGCGGAGCCTTCTCAGATGAAATGTTAAATTGTTTTACAATGGTGCTTGCGGATTTTAAAGCGCTTGCCAAAGAATATGCCGACATGAATAATGTTAACCGCTCGGTAAATGATTTTGCAGAAGCTCCGTTCAATGTTGACAATGATATAGATGCTACAAATTTTGTTTATAAGAAAATGGGCAGAGATGAGCTCATACGCACGATAGAAAGCCAGAAAAAAGAAATGCTTGAAAGCAAACAAAGCTCAAGTGAGATACTTAACAGGGTTTCGGATTATGTATTTGAATTTGACCTTTCAAATGAAACCGCAGGCGAAAGAAAAGGTGCGTTCAAAAACTTATTCAGCTATTATCCAAAAAACTATTCAGAAGCCGTTATGCTTTTTTCCGAGCTTTGCCCCGATGAATATCACGATAAATTCGAGCGTATTTTCAGACTTGAAAATATTGAAAACGAAATAAATAACGGCAGTGACAGGGTTGTATTGGAATGTCCGATGTACCTTAACTGTAATGTATATTCTTTTGTAAGATGTACTGCCGTACCGGTTTCCCAAAATAATAAAATCACTAAAATATATGTTAGTCTTCAGGCTCTTGAATACGGTGAAAATTCGGAGGGAAGCAAGGAATTGAATTCCGAGAAGGATCCCGTTACGGGTCTTTGGAATTTTAATGGCCTGCACGAAAGAATAAACGATTATATAAAACATACGGGCAAAAACGGTTCTCATTTATTTATGCTTATTGATGTAGACGGATTCGGCATAATAAACCGTCAGACAGGATACCGCTTCGGCAATGAAATTCTGAACGACATAGCAGGTATATTGAAAGAAAAGTTTTCCGAAAGGAGCTTAATCGGAAGAGTTGAGAACGACAGCTTTGTTGTGTTTGTTAAGGATTGCCTGATTGGTGAGGAAAGTATAAGCATTGTTGATAAGGTTTTTAAAAGCCTGCACAGAACATATACATTTGAAGGGGTAACATACCCTGAAATATCAGTATGTATAGGGATTTCGCATTATCCCGAAAACGGCGGCGGCTTTGACGAACTGTTCCAAAATGCATCTAAAGCAGTGGATATTGCCAAAATCAACGGGAAAAATATGTATTTGTTCTATAATGCCAATATGCGTAACATATGGAACATTACCACATATCAAAAATACGAGCTTGATGTTACAGATAAGCATGATGTACAGTTTGAAAGTCTTTTTGTTCCGATTGCAGATTCGGCAGGCGACAGGATTATTGCGTATGAGATGGTTGAAACCTCGTCAGAGTACGGAGAGGATTTTAATTTTGATGAGATATATACTGCCTTGTATGATACAAAAAGCATTACAGCATACAGTCTTGACAGTCTGAAAAGAATGTTTGCTAAAATATACATACTTGAAAAAAAGGGGCTTGTGTTGCCTAAAATAAATATAATGACCATGTTTAAAGGCATGGACATTGAGGTTGTTACTAAGGCTATTGATGAAATACTGCTGTATTATCCGATAACCTGTAAGAATGTATGTATAAACATAACACATGATATGCTTGAAAGCATGGATATGCGCAAAATTGTCAAGTTTGTCGATTGCCTTGCAGGCAGAGGTTTTTCGATAGGTGTGTATAATGTAGGTCTTGGAAGCATTAATATAAAGTGCTTCACAAACGGACTATTTAGCAGTGTGACATTTGCCAATACATTTCTTGATGCTATAGACGAGGGACTTATACCCGTAAGTACTCTATTGTATCTTATTGACTGCTTTAAAAAAACAGGTATACAGGTATTCATGCCGATGTCTGCAAAGGAAGAAGTGGTAAGTCAGGTAAAGCAGAAAACCGACAATGTATTCGGTATACATAAAAATGAGTTTCTTAATACGGAAAGCTTCGTTGATATCATCAGCACAGACAGGATTGTTCCTGAGTACAAGGCTTTGGAATATGAGAAAAATTCGCTTATTCCCAACGAAAAGTTCTATAATGAGATTCTTGTACAGACAAAGTCGTTTATCATGGAATGGATCCCGAGGACAGACAGTATAAAAATTTCCGCTTCATTTGAAATGATGTACGGTTATACTCCAAAGGTGTTCGATTTTATAATGAATATTAAGAATTCTACATTTGTTCATCCGGATGACATAAAGAAATTTCTTGAAAAGCTGAATTTCTCACGTTCCGAGGAAGCCGACTCCGAATGTCTTATAAGAATATATAATCTGAAAAGAGATAAATATATCTGGAACAGGGTCCGTTTCGCAGCAGCAAGAAATGCAGCCGGTGTAGCCTCAAAGATAATTGTAGTTTTTGCGGATATCTCTGATGAAAAGGACGCTTATACGGATGATGAAGCAAGGCGCAAAAGGACTGATTACATTACCAAGCTTTATAACCGCTCAGCAGCCGAAAATAAGATAAAATCTTATCTGTACGGCGAGGGAGCCTCAGTTCCAAATTCTCTGATTCTGACTGAAATATGCGGATTTGACGCTATGGAGGAAGCACTGGGTAAAGTATTTGCAAACGCCGTCTTAAAGGAAACTGCGTCAAATTTACGGGAACTTTTCAGCGATTACGATATAGTGGGAAGAATCAGCGGTTCCCAGTTTATTATTTTTGTAAAGGGAACTGACAATAGGGATATTTTAGAGATGAAGTCCAAACAGATATGTCAGGTTATAAAACATAATTATGAAACCGATAACGGCAATGTGTTTATCTATGGGAAAATAGGAATAAGCACTTACCCCAACAGCGGCAGATCCTACGAGAAGTTGTTTGAAGCCGCGCAAAACTCATTATATTTTGCAAAGCACAGCCTTACCAAGGATTTTGCCTGTGATGACAAAAAATAAAAGTATCTCGTTTATTTTGCTTAAAAATAGCTTGAAAATTTCGTAGTATTATAGTATAATAATAACCGTCGAATTATGTTATGTATAAATTTTTAAAAGGAGATTTTATCATGAAAAAGGTTATAACCTTGATTGTTGTAGTACTTGTTCTTTTAGTTCTTGGTGCCGGTGTATCAGGCGTTGTAGTTGATAATCTGACATCACAGAATATTGAAAACGAGTTGAAATCCATCGACCTTCCTTTGAATACTACTGTTGAAAGTTCTGTTTCAAGGACAGGCAAGCTGACTTCTTCAAGCGGTCCTCTTCAGTATTACGGTGCTGTCCTCTTAAACAGTACGCTCCCGCTCGGACAGATAAACAGCTATTTAACTGCCAATTATAAGGGCGAACTTAATATTAAGGTAATAAACCTCAGCGATGCGCCTAATTGTGCCGACTTTGGAGCGGGCTTTGAACCTGAACTCCGATTCAGTTACCATGATGAAGCACCGAATGGTTATTATATAGTTTACGCTTTCGGAGAAGGTCAGGATCCGTTCCCGATGCTTGATTACCGCACATATTTCTGATAAATAATACAATGTATTATCCCTGCCTTTGCGGCAGGGATTTTTCTTGCAAAAATATATGAAATATATTATAATTTATCTTGTAAACAAAAGAGAGGGGAAATAATATGTATAAGAATTATATTTTTGATTTGTACGGAACATTGGTTGATATAAATACAAATGAGTGGAAATCGAGCCTGTGGAAGAATATGGCCTTGATTTATTCCATGGGTGGAGCCGAATATACTCCGCGGGAATTAAAAAAGGCTTACGGCGATTATATTAGGGAGGAGATAGACAGTATTCCGGACGGTAAATATTCCACAAATCCTGAGCCGGAAATTACAAATGTTTTTATGAGGCTCTATACCGATAAAGGAGTGGAATGTTCAAAGGAAATTGCCGAATATACAGGCAGGGTTTTCAGAGCATTGTCAATTAAGTATATAAAGCTGTATGACGGTGTAAGGGAGCTTTTCGGAGCAATACGTGCAAACGGTGGAAAGATATATCTCTTGTCAAATGCGCAGCGTATATTTACGGAGCCGGAAATCCTTATGCTCGGTATATATGATGATTTTGATGATATAATCATATCGTCCGATACAGGCTGTGCAAAGCCCGACAGAATGTTTTATGAGCATATACTGAAAAAGCATAATCTGAAAAGAGACGAAAGCATTATGATAGGTAATGATTATATAACAGATATAAAGGGTTCACATGATGCAGGTCTGGATTCGCTGTATCTTCATACCAATATATCACCTGAAATAAAGGGTGAGCTTTACGCAAATTATATAGTTATGAGCGGAAGTCTTGAAGAGGCAAGAAGGGTACTTTTTGGAATTTGACTTTCAAAATATAATATAAAATCGAGTAGGAGGCTACCCATTAGTTGAGTAGCCGACCTCTCACACCACCGTGCGTACGGTTCCGTACACGGCG
>CANRDH010000008.1 GCA_947629295.1 uncultured Clostridia bacterium | reverse complement strand
AAATTCGTTAAATAATTTTTTGTATTTGTAAGTCAAGTAAATAATGATATTTGCTTGAGAATATGAAAGCGAGTTTTTATATTCGGTTTCGGCGTGTAATATTATGGAAATCGAAAAAAATAACGAAAAGTTGTGCTATTAAATGGCACAATTTGGTTTTTGACAACACACAAAAAAGGTATTTTTGGTATATTTAAGGGTATTTTTTGTTTTAATTTGATAAATTTTCGTATAAATATTGAAAAAATATAGCAAATTGCACAAAACAAGAATTATTAAAAATTAGTGATTGACAAATGAGTGATTTGATATTATAATAATAGCAGATTGGATAAGCTGTTCTCACAGAAGCGCCTATGCTTATGAGAACGATCTCGATTGGAATACTTGCGATTCTTACGGAGGAATGATTTTTGTCCAATTTACAATTATAGAAAGGAAGTAATTACCCATGAAAAAAGTACTTAAGGTTCTTTCTGCATCTATGCTTTCGGCATTGGTTGCAGTTTCCGCAGTAGCTACTGTTTCGGCAGCAGCAGGTATCAACGACGCTGAACAGCAGGTTCTTGACAGCCTCAATGCAGGTATTGAACTTGAGAGCGGCGAAGTTCTTGAGGTTCCGCCTGGAAGAATTAATGAAGCTGAGAACTATTTTGCTCAGGATGATGTAGATCTTGATCAGGAACAGGCTGGTTCTATTGTTGCTCAGATTGATGCTGCAAAGGATTACATCATCGAAACAGGTATCACAAGCTGGTCCGAACTCGATGACAGTATGCGTTCCGAGCTCGTATCTTTTGCACAGTCAGCAGCTGATGATGCAAATCTTAAGATTACTGTTACTGCTGAGGGTGGCGTTACAATTGCAACTCCGGGTCCGTCGGGCAGTGGTAGTGGCAACGGCAACGGCAACGGTGGTGGAGTGAACGTCAACGGTAATCCGATTCAGACCACAGGTTTTGATGTTCCTTCAGTAGCAGCTGTTGCAGGTGTTGGTATCCTTATGGTATCAGCAGCAGGTATCTACCTTGCAAAAGCTTCAAAGAAAGAGTCTGTAGATGCGTAAGCATCGAACCTCACATCGTTCGATAGGTGGGAAGAATTTTGTAATTCTTCCCATTATCTTTTGTGTACTTATTATCGGCATAAGTACAGCGATCGTTTATCCGTCAACATCTTCTTTCATTTCTATGGCTAAGTTATTCTTTTCAGACGGCGAGAAGGATTTTTCTACGAGATATAATAATATATTCGTTCCTGTTGAGGAAGACGAAGACGAAGGAAAAGAACAAACTACCGAGGAAAGAAAGGTAATACCGATGTCAACAATGAAATTTCCTTCATATGGTGACCAATTCGGTGAGTTGATTATTGAGGACTGCCAGATAGAAGCCAGGCTGTTCTTCAATGACGGAGCTAACGAGCTTAATAACGGTGTGGGAATGTATACCGGAAGCTCTATTCCCGGTTATGGAAAAACTATACTTGTTGCCGGACATAATAATACCTTCTTTAACGGTCTTAAGTATGCCAAAAAAGGACAAAAGGTAAAAATTCGTACAAGCTATGGTAATTATGTTTATGAAATAAATGATATTCAGATAAGGGATGAGAATGACGAAAGTGCATGTAATCTCAAAGCGGATTATGAAAATCTGGTAATGTATACCTGTTATCCCTTTGATGAGTTGGGGCTTACACCGCAAAGATGCTTTGTATATGCAAAGTTCATTTCCGGTCCCGCCCTCGATAAAAAGAATTAAGTGAGGTGCCGTATGTCAGATTCCGGAAAGAAATTCAATATCAAATCGCTGATTTATGGTTTCCTTTCTTTTATGTTGGGATTCGTACTTTTTCTATTGTCCATATGCCTTGTGTTGAGGCTCACATTCTTCTCTCAGGACTTTATGCTTGACTCTATGGCAAATACGGGCTATTATGAAATGGTAAAGGATGAGCTGTGCGATAAATTAAAAAATTTGGGCCATGCAAGTGGCTTGCCTGACGAGTTTTTTGATGATTTTGTTGATGATATTGATATAGTTGAAGTGGAAAGAAATTATGTGTCCGCTTTCTATACAGATGTATCCACGCTTGTGGATACAGATACATTCAAACAGGAATTAATGGATGCCATTAACGTGTACATTGATGAAAAAAATATTGATAAAGAAAAGGCAAAGGAAGAAAACCTTGGATATTTTATTGATGAGGCGTCCTCAATTTATGTAAAAAGTGTAACCGTATCGTTTTTCTCAATTCTTGCAAATTACATAAACAAGCTGGATTCTCCGCTCAGAATGACTGAAATTGGATTAGGTGCGGCGGCTTTGATCATCGCTGCTATCATATTCTTTACAAACAGATATGTTCACCGTAGATACAGATATCTCACCTACGGATTGGGTGGGGGTTTTCTCAGTGTTATTGTCATACCGATTGTGGTATTCGCCTCGGGTATAATACCTAAGGTAAATCTGACGACACGCTCTCTTTACAATCTTTTTGTGGGATATTTTAATTCGATGTTTATGTATTTCTGGATATTCTCAGCAATTCTTTTATTCTTGGCTGTGTTGTGTTTTTTTGTGTACCGCACCAAATATCTCAAAGCCATAGGCGATTGACCTCGATTTGAGGGCTGTTTTAAAAGGGTGTTGATTTTATGGATGAAAATCAATCTTCAAATCGTTTGATAAGCGGGATGAATTTTATAATTCTTCCCGTTATCTTTTGTATATTGATCCTTGCAATAAGTGCGGCGTTGGTATATCCGTATGCCAATGAATTTGCCGAAATGAGCAAGACATATTTTACCGACAGAGATATAGATATTCCGTCGGATTGCTATGATATTTTTGTACCTGCCGATGGTGATTCCGAGGAACCGGAGGTCAAAAGTGTTATGGACAGCAAGCCGCAGGAGCAGAGAACCATTCCTCTGTCCTCGATAAGTTATCCCTATTACGGTCAGAGACTCGGAGAGCTTATTGTTGAGGATTGTCAGATATATGCGTCGTTATATTTTGGCGACGGAAATAATGAGCTTAATAACGGCGTTGGTATGTATACCGGAGGATATATACCGGGATACGGAAAAACTGTTATGATTGCCGGGCATAACAATACCGATTTCAACGGTTTTAAATATGCTAAAAAGGGTCAGAAGGTTATAATACGCACATATTACGGAACATATACGTATGAAATTACCGATATACAAGTTAAGACGAGTACGGACTCGAGTGCATATGATTTCAGTCTGAATTATGAAAATCTCATAATGTACACCTGTTATCCGTTTGATGAGCTTAATTTGACTCCGTACAGATGTTTTGTATATGCTAAGTTCGTATCAGGTCCGGTTATAGATAAAAATGATTAATGCGCTTTGCCACCGCTGTCCGGTTCACGTTTTCACTCTCTTTGTTCGCTCTGAATTTTGGGCGGCAAGTTCGTTCACGCGGCTGCGGTTTGCCTGTCAGTGTGGGCAGAGAGTGTTGTGAGTGACTCTTGCGAGCCGCTTGGCAAGAAGAAATGATATGCTTATCTATTATTCATAAGATAAATTTACGGTAGGACTGTAGATTAATTAAGATTATGAATCGACAGCAGAGACATTCCGCCCCGGTGGGCTGTTTTTGGAATATCTGCAATGAAGGACGTAACTGCCGACGGCTTGTAATATCTCACCTCTCATCCTGTGATGCAGAGGTTTGCTCAGTGTAATATTTACACCTGTGACAAATGGGGTATCGCTTAAGTTTGCTAAAACTTAATGCGGCATCCCTTTTGTTGTTTTGTCGAAAATCATCCTCTTTATACTGTCAATCCGTGTGTCTTGATTTTTAGTGGGATTTGGCATATAATAAGAGGAGATTTTTTTGATATTTTTCGTAAGAGAAGAGGATTTATCTATGGGTAGTAAAATTGTTGAGTTTTTTAATTACGTCAACGGTAAAACCGTTGCTTTCTGCGGAATCGGAGGCAGTAACCTCCCGCTTATCAGACTCTTTAAAAAATATGGCGCAAATGTCCTTGCCTGTGATAAAAGAGAACGTGATGCACTTGGAGAAAATGCAGATATAGCAGAACAATACGGTGCTCAGCTCAGACTCGGGGAGGATTATCTGAAAAACCTTGGAGCAGATATTATTTTCCGTACTCCGGGTATGAAATTCTATATGCCCGAACTTGTAGAGGCAAGAAAACATGGTGCCGCTGTTACAAGTGAAATGGAGGTTTTCTTTGACCTTTGCCCTTGTAAAATAATCGCCGTTACCGGAAGCGACGGTAAAACTACCACAACGACAATAATTTCGGAAATACTTAAGGCTCAGGGCTATAATGTGCATCTCGGCGGAAATATAGGCAGACCCCTTCTGCCCGATATAGAAACTGTAAAGTCCGACCATATAGCAGTTGTTGAGTTGTCAAGCTTTCAGCTTATATCCATGAGAAAAAGCCCCGATATAGCCGTTGTTACAAACCTCGCACCCAATCACCTCGATATCCATAAGGATATGCAGGAATATATCGACTCAAAGAAAAATATAATACTCCACCAGAATGCTTTCGGTAAAGCCGTTCTCAATCTTGATAACGATATTGCCTGCTCTTTCAAGAATGATGTCAGGGGAAGCTTATACTTCTTCTCACGCAGAAATAAACCCGAAAACGGAGTTTATATGAATAAAGACGGAAAAATAATTGTCAATGAATACGGAAAAGAAACCGAAATGATGTCTGCATCCGATATAAAAATACCGGGACTCCATAATATAGAAAATTATCTTGCGGCAATAGCCGCAGTATGGGGTATGGCTGATACGGATACTATTGTGAAGACAGCAAAAACATTCGGCGGCGTTGAACACCGTGCAGAGCTTGTACGAGAGCTTGACGGAGTGAAGTACTACAATGACGCTATAGGAACAAGCCCTACGAGAACGGTAAAGGGTATGCTGTCACTGTTTGAGCAGAAGATTATCCTTATTGCCGGCGGCTACGACAAAAAAATCCCATATGACGAAATGGGAAAGGCGGTGCCCGATACGGTAAAGGTGCTTATCCTTTTCGGAGCAACAGCGGATAAAATAGAAGCCGCTGTAAAGTCTGCACCGAATTATTGCGTAAATAATCCTGTGATTATCCGTGTAAATAATATGGAGGAGGCTGTAAAAGCGGCAAGAGAAAATGCTGTCAGCGGTGATATTGTCGCTATGTCGCCTGCAAGTGCAAGCTTTGATATGTATAAGAATTTTGCGGAAAAAGGTCTGCATTTTAAGAAGATAGTAAATGAAATGAAGTAAGCTTATTTTACTGCCATATGTAATAATCAACATAGAGGAGAGTAATAAAGAAATGAAAGATATACTCAAAAGGCTTTGTACCGAAAAGGGAATATCGGGCAAAGAAAGTGAGATGTTCGATATTATAAAGGAATTGCTTGACGGAACAGCAAGCGTAAGAAGAATGTCAAACGGAAATGTCATAGCCGAAATGGGAGATAAGAATAGCAATTATCATATAATGCTTGATTCCCATATTGACAGGATAGCTCTTACGGCAACATATATTGACGACAGAGGCTTTGTAAAAGCTGAGCCTGTGGGCGGTATGGATTTGCGTGCTTTGCCGGGAAGCGCCGTTATCATAAACGGAAAAGAGGATATATTGGCTGTGGTATGTGTAATGCCGCCGCACCTTACGAAAAGTGAAGAACCGCTCAGCCGTGACAATATATGGGTTGATACAGGTCTGCCCGCCGAAAAGGTAAAGGAGCTTGTATCGCTTGGTGACAGCATAATCGTAAAAAGTAATTTCAGGGAAATGCTTAATGATACGGTAAGCGTTTCCGCACTGGATAACCGTGCAGGCTGTGCCGCACTTATCAGATGTGCCGAATTGCTTGCCGGAAAGGAATTGCCGTGCAGAGTATCGCTTGTATTTTCTTCACAGGAGGAAACAAACGAAAGCGGAGCAAAGACAGCGGCATTTGAGCTTGAGCCGGATGAGGCGGTAGTCGTTGATGTGGGCTTTGCAAAGCAGGAGGGAGTACCGTCAGCCAAAAGCGGCGAGCTTGGCTGCGGTGCAATAATAAGCATAGCGCCGGTGCTTTCAAGAAAAATTACCGATAAGCTTATTGATATATCACATAAGCTCGGCGCAAAGTGTGATTTTGAGGTAGACGGAGGAAATACAGGAACTAATGCGGACGGTATAGCAATTTCCCGCGGCGGAGTACCGTGCGGTGTATTATCCATACCCGAAAAAAATATGCATACACAAACAGAAACAGTATATATGGGAGATATAGAAAAGACAGCCGAAATTTTATCGGTGTATATTGCACAGGGAGGGATAAGAAATGCTTGAACCGGGACTTCTTGAAAAACTCTGCACAGCCTGCGGAATATCGGGTGACGAGGGAGAGGTCAGGGATATAATTCTTGATGAAATCCGTCCCTTTGCCGATGAAATAAATATTGATTCCATGGGTAATGTGATAGTCTTTAAACAAGGAAAACAAAGGGCAAAGAAAAAGCTTATGCTTTCCGCACATATGGATGAGGTCGGATTTATTGTAACAGACATACAGGATAACGGAATGTTAAAGTTTGAATGCGTCGGAGGAATAAACGACAGTGCCGCCTTTGCAAAACAGCTTTTTGTGGGAAAGGATAAAATTCCGGGAGTAGTATGCTCAAAGCCGCTTCATCTGATAGGCTCGGACGAAAAGGGGAAAAATCCCCCCGTAAAGTCACTCGCCATAGATATAGGCGCGAAAAATAGGGAGGAAGCCGAAAAATATATACGGCTTGGCGACAGTGTTGTATTTGACAGTCCTTATGAAAACAAATACGGAAGAATAATCAGCAAGGCAATTGACGACCGTCTTGGATGTCTCGTGCTTACAGATATGATAAAATCGGAATTGCCGTATGATATGTATTTTGTATTCTGTGTACAGGAGGAGGTAGGACTCAGGGGTTCGACTTCCGCGGCATATACCGTTGCTCCCGACAGTGCCATAGTGATAGAAGCGACAACGGCGGCTGATCTTCCGACCGTCGGGAATGAAAAAAGAGTATGCATTGTGGGAAACGGCGCGGTCGTTTCATATATGGACAGGTCTACTATCTATGATAAGGAATACTATGCCCTTGCCATGAATATTGCAAAAGAAAAAAATATTCCCGTACAGACAAAAACAATGATAGCCGGAGGAAATGATGCGGGAGCAATACATCGTTCAAGGAGCGGTGTTCGTACTATTGCAGTATCCGTACCGTGCAGATATCTCCATTCCTCAAGCAGTCTTATATCGGAAGATGATGCGAAGGCAGTATATGAGCTTGTGTATGCACTTGCGGAAAATATAGCAGGAAACGAATGATATATTATATTGACTGTAAGGATAAGGAAAAAATCAGCAGGGCTCTGGAGCTTTGCGGTGGTTCGGCGGATATTTATTCATGCCGTATATTGTGTCTTATTGAAAGCTATAAGGATTATGAAGGTCTTATATCACTCTGGATACAGTACGGTGAAAATAATTATCCCACGGCTGTTCTTATAAAATACTGCGGTGATATGACGGCAGTACTCGGAGAAAATGCGGATATCGATGAAATAAGGGAATTTATCGCACTTGTCGGTGCGTCAAGTGTTCTGAGCAGAATAAAATTATTTGACGGCAGTGAAAGCGGAATTATAATGAGGTTAGCCGGTAAAAGCTCAGACAATTACCGCGGTAATAATCCGTATGTTGATTTTTCCCCCGATTTGTCAGCTGTACATAAGCTGTTGACGGTTTGCAGCAGTAAGGGCTTTGAATGTCCCTCGTATGAAGATTTTATTCTTGATACATCACATAAGCTGCGTCATGGCTGTGCCGAATGTTGTGCAGTCATGTCCGGTGATGAATTATTATCCTATGCAATGACAGCGGCTATGACCGATAAATCAGCCATAATCGGTGCGGTATGTACACGGCCGGGATACAGGGGAAACGGTTACGGCTCGGTATGTGTCACTTCTCTTATAGACAGACTCGGAAACAGAGAAATTTTTATTATGAGAGAAAGAAAAGAAAACGAAAGCTTTTATAAAAGGCTCGGTTTTGAAAACTGCGGAGAATTTTATATATACAGACCGTCGGATTCATGAGGAGAAAAGGAAAATGGAAAAAAATTTTTTTGATATATCGCCCGAAATAAGGGAGCTTGGAGAAAAAGCTATGAAAAAGGTACTCCCTTATTTTGAGGAAATTGATGAAATTACGGAATATAATCAACTGAAAATGCTCAGGGCTTTTCAGAATGCAAGGGTAAGTGAAAGCTGTTTTGCGGCATCAACGGGCTATGGCTACGGCGATAGAGGGCGTGAGGCGCTCGACAGTATTTTTGCCGAGGTACTCGATACGGAGGATGCCCTTGTGCGTCATAATTTTGCAAGCGGGACGCATACGCTTACGGTCGCGCTTTTCGGAGTGCTCCGCCCTGGTGATACCATGGTTTCCGTGACGGGAGTACCGTATGATACTTTGCAGGGCGTTATAGGTCTTGGAGAAAACAGCAATGGTTCATTGAAGGAATTTGGTATAAATTATGAGCAGGTGGATATGCTTCCGGACGGAGGTATTGACTACGAGGGAATAAAATGTGCCGTAAAACCCGATACAAAAATGGTATATATACAGCGTTCAAGGGGGTATTCACTCCGTCCGACATTGCTTTTTGATGATATAAGGAAGATATCCAACCTTGCAAAGAGTATAGCACCGGACTGTATTGTAATGCTTGACAATTGTTACGGTGAATTTGTAGAGAAGTCCGCCCCCGGAAATGTTGTTGACCTTATGGCAGGCTCGCTTATTAAAAATCCGGGTGGCGGGATTGCACCCACAGGCGGATATATAGCCGGAAAACGTGAGCTTGTGGAGGCTTGCTCCTATCGTCTTACAACCCCCGGAACAGGAAAGGAAATAGGCTGTACGCTCGGACACAGCAGGGAGCTTTTTATGGGAGCGTTCAATGCACCGCACGTTACCGGGGAAGCGGTAAAAACCGCTGTTTTTGCGGCGGCTCTTTTTGAGCTTCTGGGATATGATGTAACTCCCAAATATAATGAAACGAGAGGAGATATCATACAGGCAATTCTTCTCGGAAACGAGGAAAGACTTATAAGCTTCTGTCAGGGAATTCAGGCGGCTTCTCCTATAGATTCCTTTGTCACTCCCGAGCCTTGGGATATGCCGGGATATGACAGCAAGGTAATAATGGCGGCGGGAGCCTTTACGCTCGGTGCTTCGATCGAGCTTTCGGCAGACGCTCCGCTGCGGGAGCCATATGCGGTATGGATGCAGGGTGGACTAAATTTTCACAGCGGAAGGGCGGCAGTATTGCTCGCGGCAGAAAAAATGAAAAACAGCGGTAAGGATAGTTAGTATGAATGAAAATATATCTAAGGTAGATTATAAGCTTGAAATGACAAAACGGATAAATCTTGCCGCATATGCAGGAATATTCATTTTGTTTGTCAATTTTGTCGCAGGTATTATTCTGAAAAAATGTTTTACCGAACTTTCATATACAGTCTATATGCTCTACATAATGCTAAATACCTGTGCGTCTATGCTGCCCTTTTTGGCAGTATACCGTATAAAATGCGGAAAAATGAAAGAGCTTATTACAGTGCCAAAGAAAGCGCGCGGAGGTTTTCCGAAATGGGCAGCGGCAGTGATTTTCGGTTTCGGATTATGTACAGCCGTTAATTTTCTTATATCGCTTATATCCGCCTATGTATTTAATGTAGGAACAGGTTCGGCTGTCAATCAGTATATCAGCGATATACCAAGTCTGTGTCTTGCTGTTTTAACCGTGGGGATTGCGCCTGCCGTATGTGAGGAGCTTTTATTCCGTGGCTGTATTATAGGTTCGCTCAAAGAATATAATACTCTAATGTCTGTTGTTATTTCCTCGCTTATTTTTTCCCTAATACATTCAAGTATAAGCGGAATGATATTTGCTTTTATGTCGGGAATAATATTTGGATTTGTCAGGATATATACCGGGTATTTTTCTGCGGCTGTTGCTGTTCATTTTATGAATAATGCTCTTGCTTTGATTTCGGCAGCAGCGGGCAGCCTTGTATCGGAGAATGTCAGGGATATAATATTTTATGCGAGCGGGATTGCAGGGATTATATTTAGCCTGATTGTTATTTTACTTATTGTTTTTAAGAAGATAAGGCTTGAAAGTATTTTTGAAAAAAGCGATTCCCCGTCTGCTCAGCCTGTTGAAACTATTATAGGAAGCTCACGTATCCTGCTGGTTTTTATTTTATGTACGATAGTTGTAGATTTGTGAGGGGACGGTTATGACAACAGATGAGAGATTTATGTTTTTGGCGATTGAGCAGGCAAAAAGGGCATATGAAATAGCTGAAGTGCCTATCGGCGCGGTTGTCGTAAAGGACGGAGAGGTTGTCGGAGCAGGCTTTAACAGGCGTGAAACGGGTAAAAATGCATTATATCATGCCGAGCTTACGGCAATAGACGAGGCTTGCAGAAGGCTCGGGGGTTGGAGATTATGGCAGTGTGAATTGTATGTTACGTTGGAGCCATGTCCTATGTGCGCCGGGGCGATAATTAATTCAAGGCTCAGACGCATAGTATACGGATGTCAGGATTATAAGGCGGGGTCTGTGAGATCCGTGATAAATCTTTTTGAGCTTCCGTATAATCATAAGCCGGAATATGTCGGAGGCGTTCTGGCGGATGAATGTTCGGAGCTTTTGTCTGATTTTTTCAGGGAGCTGAGAGAAAGTAAAAAAGTAAAGGGATAGAGTACGGTTTTTTATTGTAAGGATAATAATATTGCAGCTTGTGAGGAAGATTACTATGAAAAAATTTTTTGTTCTTATACTTGCGTCGGTTACAATCTTATCTGTGAGCGGATGCGGAGATACCCAAAAAAAGAATGGTATGAGCAGTTCGACTGCCGAATCCTCAGTGGAAAGCTCCGGACCCGATGAGGTTTCTGATGGGGAGCCGGAGGAAGCGTCAAAACAGGAACCGTCCGAGTCGTCTGAGGAGGTAAGTCAGCCGACATCAAAAGAGGTTGAGAAAACCCTTAAGGTATACGAGAGCTTTTCAAAAAAATATCATGGAGCGGATTTATGGGACAGTATAAAATGCTACGGACGTTTCAAAAAGGATTCCGGGGACGGATATTATAAAAAGGATGATCTGGTTAGGATAATAGGAAAATATGAGGACGACTCGAAGGTTATAATTTATACGGATTCGGGCGGGGTGAATTTTGAAAAATCAGATATTATAGAATTTCTGCCTAAGTCATATTCTGTAAGTGAAAATGACAGACTTATTAATACTCCGACCTTGCCTGCTTCGAAGGTGCTTGAGGATACATATGTCGGTGCATACAAAGATAATTACAATCTGCCGTGTTTTTCACCGAAGGAAAAATATTCCGAGGACTACGGTAATTCTCTCGATGTAGTATATGATAAGAAAATGATAGTAAGATACGGAAAGATTCTCAGAAATATGACTGTATATTCGGATGACAGAAAGACCGTAAAAAAGACGACCGTACCCAAGGGTTCATATGTGGGTATAATGTCATACAGCTATGGCGAGGGTTTCGGTATGTTCGGCGTATACAATGACGGAGAGTCATATACCATTCCTGAATACATAAATGACAATCCCGAAAACTTATACATAGAGGTTATGCCGGAGGATTTTGAGCCACCGGAAAACAGCAAAGTCTATGGACTTGATGAAAAAACAAAGCTCCGTTCCCATGCGACCGTTGAACAGGCGGAAAAATCCTCCGATACGGTAATTAAAACCGTAACTCCGATAAATCCGGTTTATTTCAGCTTTACTGACAGTAAAAATACGGTTTATAATCTTATAAAAGGAGATAAGCTTTCTGTGGTTTCAGAGGACGGGGACGTGTATACCTGCTTATATGAGGACATATGTTTCAGAATATCCAAGTTTATGGTAAGGGATTATGAGGACGAAAAAAGCAGAGCTTCAGGATGAATGGATTTATGCGAAAAAACTATTGACAAAAAACGGTATATGTAGTATAATGATTCGGTAGTGTAAAGCACATAGCTTTACAGAAAAGGCGTTTCGGGAGGCATGAAAAATGGCTAAGGATATGAAAGTGGCGCTTCTGCTTGATTTCTATGGCGATTTGCTTACCGATAAGCAGAGGGATTCGCTTGATTTTTACTATAACGATGATTTATCCCTAGGAGAAATAGCCGCTAATCTGGGTATTTCCCGACAGGGAGTCAGAGATAATATAAAAAGGGCGGAGGCGGTTCTTCTTGATATGGAGGAAAGGCTCAATCTTGCGGCAAAATTTGCTGAAATAAAGCAAAGGCTTGCTTCCGTGAGAAATGCCCTTGATGTTATAGACCAGAGAAATATTCGTATATACCGTTCAAACGAGATAAATGAAAGTATTAAGCTTATTTTGAGCGAGCTTGACAGGCTCGACAAGCTTAATGAATGATAAGGGGTGGAGCAGTTGGCATTTGAAGGACTTTCGGAAAAGCTCAGTGCTGCGTTCAGAAAGCTTCGCAGTAAGGGAAAGCTTACGGAGGATGATGTTAAGAGTGCCATGAAGGAAGTAAGGATGGCGCTTCTTGAAGCTGATGTAAACTATAAGGTTGCAAAGAGCTTTACGGCTAAGGTTACGGAAAGAGCAGTCGGCTCCGACGTTATGGAAAGCCTGACTCCCGGACAGATGGTTATAAAAATCGTCAACGAGGAGCTTACTGAACTTATGGGCTCGGAGGAAACCAAAATAAAATTTGCCTCGAAGCCGCCGACAGTGATAATGATGTGCGGACTTCAGGGTTCGGGTAAGACTACACACAGCGCAAAGCTTGCTAAAATGTATAAAAAGCAGGGACACAGACCGCTGCTTGCTGCCTGCGACGTGTACCGTCCTGCGGCTATCGAACAGCTCAAGGTCGTGGGAGGTCAGGCGGAAGCAACTGTTTTTGAAATGGGACAGGGCGACCCGATTGAAATAGCTAAAAAGGCTGTTGCCCACGCAAGGGATTACGGCAATGATATAGTTATTCTTGATACGGCGGGACGTCTGCATATTGATGAAAAGCTTATGAACGAGCTTAAGGAGATAAAGACTGAGGTTCAGCCTGACGAAATACTCCTTGTTGTGGATTCGATGACAGGTCAGGACGCCGTGAATGTTGCTAAATCCTTTGATGAGCTTCTTGATATTTCCGGCGTTATACTAACAAAGCTTGACGGCGATACAAGGGGCGGCGCAGCACTGTCTGTCAAGGCTGTTACGGGAAAGCCGATAAAGTTTGCAGGTATCGGAGAAAAGCTCGATGACCTTGAGGTTTTCCACCCTGACAGAATGGCGTCAAGAATACTCGGAATGGGAGATGTGCTTACCCTTATCGAGGATGCGGAAAACCGTCTTGATCAGAAAAAGTCTGAGGAGATGGCAAGAAAATTCCAGCAGAATAAATTCGATATGAATGATTTGTATGAACAGCTTTCTCAAATCAAACGAATGGGAAGCGTAAAGAATATCCTCTCAAAAATACCCGGTATAGGCAGTCAGGTAAGAGATATGGATTTCGACGACAGACAGCTTGACAGAGTTGCAGCAATCATTTCCTCAATGACAAAAAAGGAAAGAGAGGATCCTTCGCTTATAAATCCGTCCCGCAAGCGCAGAATTGCCGCCGGAAGCGGCATGAAGGTGGAGGACGTAAACCGGCTTATGAAACAGTATGAGCAGATGCGTAAGTTTATGAAGTCCATGAATTCAAAAGGCAAGGACGGCAAAAGAAAAAGATTGCCGGGTCTTGGAGGTATGCCCTTCGGAGGTATGCCTGGAATGGGCAGACCGCCCAAAAAATAACTGGTTTTTCCCCGACAATCGGGTCGGTGAAATATAAAAATAAACGGTATAAAGCCGTTATAAATTCTGGAGGTTAGGAAAAATGGCAGTAAAGATTAGACTTCGCCGTATGGGCGCAAAGAAAACACCGTTTTATCGTGTGGTGGTAGCAGATTCAAGATATCCCCGTGACGGTAGATTTATTGAGGAAATAGGAACATATAATCCTCTTGTTGAGCCGTCGGAGTTCAAGATCGACGCAGAGAAGGCTAAAAAGTGGATCGCGAACGGTGCACAGCCGACGGACACTGTAAAGGCACTCCTTAAGAAAAACGGTATTATTGAATAATTGTTCCTGTGGAGGAAAATATGAAAGAATTACTTATTGCTATTGTTTCGGGACTTGTTGAAAAGCCCGAAGAAATCACTGTTACGGTTGATGAAAAAAATGAAGAGGGTGTTATCGTTTATCACCTCCATGTTTCCTCTGAGGACATGGGAAGGGTTATAGGCAGACAGGGCAGGATTGCCAAGGCTATACGCACGGTTATGAGAGCTGCTGCCGCAAGAAATGACGAGAAGATCCAAGTTGAAATCGAGTGATTTTCAGTGAGAAGTTTGGATTGGGTGAAGGCTATACTTAAGAGCAGCCGTATTTAATTTTTTTGCCGAATCCGAATTGTTGTGCCAAGCTTTGTTTACAACAGAGCTTTCAGAGAGGGGCTATCGAGTGGGCTTAATTGGCTTAGTGCGGCAGCCTCTTTTTTAATATAATCCGGAGGCTGACTGATGAAAAAGGAATATCTTGAAGCGGGTAAAATTGTAGGAACGCACGGTCTTAAGGGAGAAATCAAAATAGAGCCGTGGTGTGACGGACCGGAATTTCTTGTCGGATTAAAAAGATTATTCTGTAAGGATAAAACCGAGCTGAAGATAAAATCCGCAAGGGTACATAAAAATACTGCTGTTGTGCTGTTTGATGGAATTACTTCTGTTGAGGAGGCTGAGCTTTTAAGGGGCAAGGTCGTTTATATCAACAGAATTGACGTTCGTTTGCCGAAGGGAGTAAATTTTGTACAGGATATAATCGGTCTGAAGGCTGTGGATGAACAAAGCGGAGAGGAGTATGGGATAATTACAGATGTCATACGTACCGGTGCAAATGATGTGTATCAAATCACGAAGGACGGAAAAAATTATCTTATTCCGAAAATACCCGATGTCGTATCGGAGATAGATATTGATGCAGGTGTAGCTATGATAAATACGCAGATACTTGGTGGGATGTTTGAAGATGAGGATTGATATAATCACGCTTTTCCCTGAAATGTGTGAGAAAGTGATGAGTGAGAGCATAATTGGGAGAGCGAGAAAAAAGGGTGCGATAGAGGTTGTATGCCATCAGCTCAGGGATTTTGCGCTTGACAAGCATAAAAAGGTTGATGATACAACTTACGGCGGAGGAATGGGTATGCTTATGAAGGCGGAGCCGATTGCGCTGTGCATTGAAAGTATATGTGCCGATATAGGTAAAAAACCCCGCTGTATATTTATGTCCCCGAAAGGAAAAACTCTTACACAGGAAAAGCTGAGGGAGCTTTTGGAATATGACTGCATTACAATATTATGCGGTCATTACGAAGGCGTGGATCAGCGTGTGCTGGATGAATTTATTGATGAAGAAATATCAATAGGTGATTATGTACTGACAGGCGGAGAGCTTCCTGCCCTTGTGCTTGCCGATTCTCTCAGCAGGCTTGTTCCGGGGGTATTATCAGATGATTTATGCTTCAGCGAAGAAAGCCATTTCGCCGGACTTCTTGAATATCCGCAATATACTAAGCCTGCGGTTTGGCGCGGAGTGGAGATTCCCGAAATACTGATAAGCGGCCATCATGCAAATATAGAAAAATGGCGAAGACAGAAATCTCTTGAGGAAACTTACAAAAAGCGTCCCGATATGCTTGAAAGCGCCGTACTCACAGAGGAAGACAAAAAATATCTGAGAAGCATAAGTGAGAATAATTGAGCATATATAATTCCAAAATGCGTTGCAGGCGATATTTCATAGATAAAACTTAATCATACGGAATGTACAGTATTAACACAGTTATTCGTGATTGACATTATTTTAACGTAAAGGATATTATTGTATTATATATGCCTTTGCAGATATTTTTATTTTATAAATATTAAAAATAATTTTCTCGTGCAAATTATACAGTATTTTTTTGATAAATTGGCATATCCTACAAAATGGAAGTATTGGTTTTGTTTAAAATTCTTTCGAAAATGTATATATGCAAAAAAATTATAATATTTGTACTCGGCAGTCGAAAATAATTGAAATTGTCTATTGATAAAATAAACAAATTCCAACAGCGAATTTAAGAGTAATTTAATCATTCATCTGAAATATGACGAATTTCAATAAAACGTGTAGAAAATTGAATTAGTATGATGAATAAATATGCAAAAACGCGGTATATATATTCGTTTTATTTAATTTTATACCTTGAAATAGGTATAAAACCACAATAAAAATTAACTTTATTGTTACTTTGCACAAAAACTTATGCTTTACTTCCTTTTTATATCGTTTAAACCTCAAAAGTTTTTGAAAATGGTTGATTATAGTTAAAATTGTGCTATAATTACAGTATACACAGCGGCATAGATATTAATAAATCATGGCGCACTTAAAAAAGTATGTTTTGGGGTAGAATTTTTTGAGGAGGATTTTGTTATGTACGTTAAAGAAGTATTGGTTCAGAATCAGGTAGGTCTTCATGCTCGTCCTGCTACCTTCTTCATCCAGAAGGCCAATGAGTTCAAATCTTCTATCTGGGTTGAAAAGGAAGAAAGAAGAGTAAATGCAAAGAGCCTTCTCGGTGTGCTTTCACTTGGTATTGTGGGTGGAACTACCATAAAGGTTATCGCTGACGGCACAGATGAAGAAGCAGCAGTAGACAGCCTTATTAAGCTTGTACAGTCCGGCTTTGCTGAGTAATGATTTTTTGAAACCGGAGATGAGAGTGTATTATTTGGAATAATACACTCTTTTTGTATTTAATCAGGGGTGGTTTTTTGAATATTAAGGAGCTGCGGGAAAAAGCCATGCACCTTCCGCTTAAACCGGGCGTCTATATAATGAAAAATGAAAAAAATGAAATAATATATATAGGAAAAGCCAAAGCTCTGAAAAACAGGGTAAGTCAGTATTTCGGCTCGGATAAGAATCATTCGGAAAAGGTTCGCAGAATGGTGATGAACGTCGATAGGTTCGATTATATAATATGCAACAGTGAATTTGAAGCATTGGTTCTGGAATGCAGTCTTATAAAACAGCATAGACCAAAATATAATATCCTTCTCAAGGATGATAAGGGATACAGGTATATACGTATATCAAATGACAAATGGAGAAAAATAACATTTGAAATGCAGCAAAAGGATGACGGCGCCATGTACCTCGGTCCTTATATGAGCGCATGGTATGCCAAAAACGCTGTTGATGAGGCGATTAAAATTTTCCGTCTGCCAAACTGCGGAAAGGTTTTTCCCCGTGATATAGGAAAGGGCAGACCGTGCCTCAATTATTATATTAAGCAATGCTCGGCTCCGTGCAGCGGGAAGCTTTCGTTGGAGGAATATAACGAAAGTGTTGACGCTGCGATAAGCTTCCTGAAATCGGGGGACTCGGACTGTATAAGGCTTATGACGGAAAAAATGAATGACGCTGCCGAAAATCTTGATTATGAGCTTGCCGCAAAGCTGCGTGACAGGATAAGCGCGGTCAGAAAAATATCCGAAAAGCAAAATGTAGTTGAGGCAAATGTAAAGGAGCAGGACGCGATAGCAGTCATAACAGAGGGGCTGGAGGCCTGCTTTGCAGTTATACGCTTTAAAAACGGCAGACTTTACGATAAGGAGGATTTCATTATCCGTGACGCAGGTGAAAACCCTGATTTACCCTCGTTGCGCAGTGAATTCATACAGCAGTATTAT
This sequence comes from uncultured Clostridia bacterium, assembly GCA_947629295.1. Taxonomy (GTDB): domain Bacteria; phylum Bacillota; class Clostridia; order Oscillospirales; family Acutalibacteraceae; genus UBA1213. The sequence continues at coordinate 5,309 of CANRDH010000008.1, read as the reverse complement.
TCAATAAGAGATAATATCCCTCCCGTTATTTCTCTTGACGGAGAGGTTGAGGATGAGAGCCTTTTGTGTGAATGGCTGAGCGAAAAGCGGGGAAAAAGCGTAAAGCTCAATCATCCTCAAAAGGGAGAAAATATGCGCATAATAGAAATGAGCCGCGAAAATGCAGCCGAAAGTCTTGCACAAAGTCACGGACATCTCGGTTATGAGCTTACCGCTCTTGACGAGCTTGCAAGGCTTCTGGGGCTTTCAAAGCCTCCGCAATATATTGAATCATATGATATTTCACACCATGCGGGAAGTGATAATGTTGCGGGTATGATTGTCTACAAGGATGGCAGACCCTATAAGAAAGCATATCGTAAATTTCAGATAAAGGGCTTTACCGGACAGAACGATTACGGCTCTATGAATGAAGTTCTCACAAGACGGTTTGAGGAGTATTTCAAAAATCCCGACAGCGGGGAGGGCTTCGGACAGCTTCCCGACCTTATACTTCTTGACGGAGGTAAGGGACAGGTTTCCGCAGTACGTCCCGTGCTTGAAAAATTCGGTCTGGATATACCTCTTTTCGGTATGGTTAAGGACAACCGCCACAGGACAAGGGCAATAACCGACGAGGGGCATGAAATAACCATAAGCTCCAAGCGCAGGGCCTTTACTTTGATTTCGGGCATACAGGATGAGGTTCATCGTTTTGCCATAGGTTATCACAGAAAAAAACACAGCAAGCGTTCCTTTGCTACAAGCCTTACCGATATAGACGGTATTGGAGAAACGAGAGCAAAGGCTCTTATGCTGCGGTTTAAAACCGCAGACAGGATAAAGGCGGCAGAAATAGAGGAGCTTATGCAGGTTAAAGGTATGACAAGACCTGCGGCGGAGGCTGTGTATAATTATTACCGTGCGCCGGAGGATGACACTCCTGTTGTAAATAGTGATAATAAAACAGGGGAATAATTTTTTATAGCTATGCAAAAAAACTATTGACATTTTTGGGTATTTTTCCGATAATTAGATGGGGAGTATTATCTCCCAAATTCGACAGACAATCGCATTTTTTTTAATGCAATTCCGGAAAATTATCGGAAATGACATATTATAAAAAAATGGAGCCCGGTGCGGCAATTACTGATAAGGAATAGGGTTTTATGAGAGTTATAACAGGCAGTGCAAGAGGAAGGAGACTTGAAACGCCGGTGGGGGATGATGTGCGTCCCACGGCCGATGCAATCAAGGAATCCATATTCAGCATAATACAGTTTAGTATTGAGGGAAGTGTTTTTCTTGACGCCTTTGCCGGCTCCGGTCAAATGGGAATTGAAGCATTAAGCAGAGGTGCGGAAAAGGCATATTTTATTGATAACAGTAAAAAGTCGTTGAATATAATAAAAAGAAATATTGAATTATGCGGCTTTGAAAACAAAGCGATAGTCAGGGCATCGGATACGATTTCCTTTTTGTCGGGTACAATGGAAAAATTTGATGTTGTTTTTTTGGATCCGCCGTATAGGACAGGACTTTTGCAGAAGGCTCTTGAACTTGTGCCGAAAGCGGTCAGTCCGAAGGGCTGTATCATATGCGAGCATCCTAAGGATGAGGAACTGCCTGACAGTACGGGAAATTTTAAGCTGAAAAAAAACTACCGTTACGGCAAGATAATTATAAGCGTTTATACTGAGCCCGATGTATAGATTTAAGGAAGTGGTCTGAATGTCAACAGCAATTTGTCCGGGAAGCTTTGATCCCGTAACGTACGGTCATATTGACATAATAAAAAGAGCCGCAAAAATATTCGATAAGGTTATAGTAGCAGTACTGGTAAATGTGGCTAAGGATCCTTGGTTTACTATAGAGGAGAGAAAAGATCTTCTGAAAAAATCCGTGCAGGATATACCGAATATAGAGATTGCCGGTTTTGACGGATTATTGGTTGATTTTGCGGCGCAGTACAATGCCGACGTCATTGTAAAGGGATTAAGAGCGGTATCGGATTTTGAATATGAATTTCAGATGGCTCTTACCAACAGCAAGCTGAATAAGAAAATTGAAACCGTATTCCTGACAACAAGCTCGGAGAATATGTATCTCAGCTCGAGTATAGTCAAGCAGGTGGGACTTCTCGGAGGGGATATTTCACCGTTTGTTCCGGATTGTGTACAGAGCGAAATTTTGCGCAGAATAAGACAAAGGAGAAATTGAAATGAAAATTGAAATGCTGATTGATGATCTTCAGGGCGTACTTGATGAGGCTTTTACCCTGCCGCTCAGCGGAGGAAAAACTGTTGTAAATACCGAAAGGCTGAGAGAAATCATTGAGGAAATGAGGACAAATCTCCCTGTCGAGGTAAAGCAGGCAAAAAGTATAGCCGCTGACAGAACCAATATTCTGAATAATTCGAGAGATGAGGCTGAGCGTATCGTTCAGGCTGCTGAGGAAAGAGCTAGGGCAATGGTTCAGCAAAGCGAGATTGTAAAGCAGGCACAGCAGAAGGCAAATGAAATAATCTTTAATGCAAATCATCAAGCAGCTGAAATAAAAAAGGCTGCAAATTCCTATATAGACGGAATTATGAAAAAGGCGGACGAGGAGCTGAGCAAAAATCTCTCCGACCTTAAAAAAACACGCTCAAGCCTCCAGTCGTATCAACAGAAGGGCGCGGCTCAGAATAAAACAAAAAAACAATAAAATCTGCGCTTTGCGGCAGTAACTTTTAAATTGGTTTGAAACAGCGTCAGTAAAGAGTGATAGTATGAGAAAAAATATAGCCCGAATACTATATACTTTGTTTTTCGGTTTTTCATTTACCCTTGTTATTTCATGTGTATTGCTTATCGTAAACAGCCTCAAAGGCGAAAGTAAGCAGGGGCTGGAAGCGGTAAGTATTGAACCGGTAAGCGAGAAGGAAACAAACTACCGTAAAATAAACAGTGAGATATTTGTGCCTGAAAATAAGAATGCGGCACTTGATTGTGATTACGCATACCAAACCCTGAGTGATGAAAATGAAAGGTATGTGTATCATAAACTTAACAGGAATCTTTACTATATAAACGGACAAAAGGGTGAAAACGGATATTATAAAACGCAATATATTGTGGTATCGAATACGGAGATGGCTGAGGAATCTGTAAAGCGGGCATTGGATGCATTTATGACAGACCATCCTGAGATATTCTGGATAAATAATGTATTCGGATATGCCTATGATAACGGAAATACGGTAATAGAATGTTATTCACAGATATCCTCAGAGGAGTGCGATGATTATATAGAGAGAATGTCTGAGAATATGGAAGGACTTCTCGACGGAATAGACGAAATAGATGATGATTTTCAAAAGGAGAAGCTTCTTCATGACAGACTGCTGAGCAAATGCAGTTATGCGGACGGTGTAAACAGTATTTCCGACGGCTGGCAGTATTTTACTCCGTATGGAGCAATAGTGGAAGGCTCTGCTGTTTGCGAGGGATATTCAAAAGCGCTTCAGATACTTCTGGCAGATGCCGGGATACCGAGCTATACCGTGAAGGGCTATGCCGACGATGTAAGGCATATGTGGAATATTGTTGAGCTTGACAATAGCTGGTATCATGTTGATCCGACATGGAACGATGGGGAAGAGGTAATAAACTATGAGTTTTTCAATCTCAGCACATATGAGATTGAAAAAAATCATAAGATTGATCCTGTCGTCGGCTCGGAGAATCAGCAGAATGTTAATTATTTCCTACCGGAATGTAATTCAATGGTGATGAATTACTATAATATTGACGGCATTAAAATTGATAAATTTGATAACGAAACCGACCGTGAAATGGTATCCGATATAGTGAGCTGCGCTAACAGCGGCAATAATTACCTGTATATCACTGTGGGTGACGACCTTGGATATGAGGATTGTATAAATACACTGTTCGAGGCGCCGAATCATAGAATATATCATTATATAGAGCTTGCAAACGGGATCCTTGACAGCGATCATACGATTGACCGTACGGGAATAAAACTGCTGAAAAATGAGGAGAGGCGCACGATAAGAGTAAATCTGAATATCGTGGCAAATAAAAACTGATTTGCAGCGTCAGACATATGAATATTAAAAACAACCCCCGAACCAAAGTCTGAACGACTTGTTTCGGGGGTTATGTGTGTTTTATGTTTTATGCACTTACTATGGCGTCTGCCAGTTCTTCAAGCTTTCTGACAGTATCTTCATTTAGAGTGGATTTGATCGTTACGCTTACATCGCAAAGCTCAATACCCTTCATTTTTTCAAAATACTCACGCATTACCTTTCCTGCGGACGGCGCCCACGAGCCGTTTTCCACAACAGCGACCTTTCTGTTTTTGAATCCCTTTATCAGCAGATGATGCAGAAAGTCATTTGCTATCGGGAAAATACCGCCGTCATATGAGGGAGAAAGCATAACCATTTTGCTGTAGCGGAATGCGTCCTCGATATTTTCGCCCATATCACTTCTTGTAAGGTCGGAAATCGCGATTTTATCATTAGTTCTTTCCTTAAGCATATCATAAAGCTTCAGTGCAGCCTGTTTTGTATTTCCATGTATGGACGAATATACTACAAAGATACCCTCGGTTTCAGGCTCATATTTGCTCCATGTATCATAAAGATTTATATAATATTCGAGGTTTTCACTGAGGATAGGTCCGTGAAGCGGACAAATCGTCTTTATATCAAGGGTGCTTGCCTTTTTCAGAAGGGCTTGTACCTGTGCGCCGTATTTGCCGCATATATTGAAGTAATATCTTCTTGCCTCACAAGCCCAATCATCGGGGTCGGCATCCATTACACCGAATTTTCCGAAGCCGTCTGCGGAAAACAGCACGCCCTCTGTCTGCTCATATGTTACCATTACCTCCGGCCAATGTACCATGGGAGCCATATAGAATGTAAGCTTATGCGAGCCGAGGTCTATTGTATCTCCCTCTTTTACGGTAACCGTTCTTCCTTCAAAATTGAAATCAAAGAACTGCGGCAGCATTGCAAAGGTCTTTGCATTACCGATAAGCTTCATATCCGGATATTTTTCGGCGATCTTCACAATATTTGAAGAATGGTCGGGCTCAAGGTGATTTATCACAAGGTAATCCGGTGTTCTTCCGTTAAGAACCTTATCAAGATTTGCAAGCCATTCTTCGGTCACCCTTTTGTCAACCGTATCTAATACGGCGATTTTGTCATCAAGAATGATATATGAATTATAACACATTCCCTCAGGTACATCATATTGGCTTTCAAAAAGGTCGATATCGGGATCATCCGCTCCGATATACTTTATTGACT
>CANRDH010000007.1 GCA_947629295.1 uncultured Clostridia bacterium | reverse complement strand
TTCCGCTGAATACGCAGGAATTTTACCTTGATGCAAAGTCCCGCAAAGCGGCAATAGGTGTTTACCGCCGCAAGCATGGAGTTTACCGTCACGGGTTTGTAGCCGTTTTCCAGCAAATGCTCCTTCCAACCTGAGACGGTTTCCTTCACAAGTTCTCTGCTGCCGAGCCATGCGGAAAAAGACGTCAGGTCACGCAGATACTTCTGAATCGTGCCGTTTCCCCGCTCCTCGATGTTCAGCCATATTTTAAATTTGTCGAGAGTTTCCCGTGTGATTTTGTTCGTCGTGTTTTCCATAATAAATTCCCCCTATAATGTATATTATAATCCATAATTTTTTCATCATTCGGAACACACGACAACTTGAAAAGTATGCTTCGTTCGCAAAAAAACGCTCTTTAACATCATTCAAACAATAAAAATCGCCTGCCTTTCGCATATGGTCAGCACCATATGGTAAAGGCAGGCTTTTTTATTATCAAGCCATATTTTAAATGGTTATCAAAAAGTTTTCAAGTATGCGGATGTAACTGATTGGTGTTTTTAGACCGCTTTTGTAACCCCGCCGTACTGACACTCTGTTCCTGTCATTTGCGGCAGCCGTTTGGCCGTGAGCATTTCGTTACATTCATATACAGTGTGGAGATAGTAATGATTAATAAAGAAATTGTACATAAGATGGGACTCGTTTTGCGCTAATCGCAGGGAAAATCCGGATCGGCAGATCAGGGCTTCGCTGATTTCCGGGGAAGGTGCATGGCAATGCACACCGCTATAACGCTGTCAATAAAGCGAATACAGCTAATATGGTTAAAGTCATACCAACGTTTGATGACCGATAATTCATCGAATAATTATTCCAATTACTCGACATATTAAAAAGTATTATACTTATTATTAACATAATCAGACTTATAAAAGCATAACTTGTAGGAACGATACGGATTATACCTGTTCCCGTAATTTTATCAATGTTTACAACACTCTGTTAGCGTGTTATAGAAAACTTTTTTCCCTCCCTTCTCATACTTTTTCCGTTAAAGTATACTCTTTTATCGCTCAAAACCATATATCCTTTTCCAACAACACCTGTCGCCAAAAAATTTTGTAAGTATCTGCTTCCCAACAAACTTACAGCATTTTCTCCGGTATCCATAAGAGATTATTCAAAGCATTCACATTTCCATCTCCATACTTATAATTGTTATTCACGTTGCTTACAATATTCATTTAATGCTTTGCGATATTCTCTATGCTCGGTGTCTTCATACCCTCTATAAGAAACTTCGGATATATCCGATTGATCAAATACATATTGATATTCAGATCCTAAATTTCCCTCCGGATACGGAACTCCTATATAATCATATTCTTTGCCACTTACCCCACCGCTTTGTAATATTCCGAAAATCATAAGCCTCTTTTCGGCATTTTTCAAAAGAACTATAGAGCCTATGGGCAACATTTCTTCAATATCTGCCATAAAATAAACACTCCTATATCGCATCATGTAAATCCAAAAAATTTCAACTTATGTTATTTCTGTCAGACTACACTATCGGTTTTAATTCATTCTTTCGGTACAACCACACCGTTTTTAACTTCCAACTCTCCCAGTTTACTCAAAACATTACTTCTGAATGATAATTCTTCTACATCCTGAAAACCTATAAAATATACCATTTCTATTGCTTCATGATTAAAGAAGAACATCGAATCCGAATTAACAATACCCTCCGGATAATAGCAGGCGGAATAGTCATATATTTCTTCAGAACCCTCCTTGACCTGTATACGTCCGCAAATCATTATCCTCTTTTCTCCACCTTTTAACAAAACCACCGAACCTATTGGCAATAAATTTTTATCCATAAATATAACCTCCGTTTATTTTTTTCAATAAGTTTATAATAACATACACTCTTTCATTTTTCAATTCAAAAACTCAAGAGATCTGATAATTGAACACCAAAAATTTCAGCATTGCTCCAATCAATGCTCAATTCAATGTCTCCGCCAATACCTAAGCCTGCTCCGATTTTTCCCTTAGCACCTCCTGCTGTCAGCCTGCCCTCGGCACTTACTCCAGCTCCTCCGACTTTTCCGCCTATGCCTACATCTACTTTTATTCCGGCAATCGTAAATCCTCCCGAAATTTCTCCTTTAGCGATATACGCCTCGGCACCTACCTTACCTTCTACTCCGACTTCGGTTTTTACATTACCTTTTTCATCTTCATATGTAATGACACCGGCTCTTCCGCTTGCTTCGGCTTCAGCTCCAAATAAGGTACCTTCCGTATTAATATGGGCATTATTTTTTTCGGAACCATAGCTTACTCCGGCTGAACCCTTGGCTGCTGCCACACTCGCTTTTATTTCTGCCTCAATTCCCGGAGCAAATTTTCCGTCTTTATACAGCGATCCTCCAATCTTGCCGCTTGCAGATATCGCTCCAATTGTTAAACCGGCATTTCCGCTTACCATACCAAGATTAGTTGTAATTGAACCATCTAACAAATGACCTTCAGCATCAAAGCCCACTTCTGCTCTGACATCCTTTAGCCCTGTATCGGGGTCGATCCCAAATGTCACTTTTGATTCTCCGTTGACTGAACCTCCAAACAAATCGCCGGCAACGTTTACCGAAGGATTGTTTCCAAGAAAATATCCCAATAATCCACGGGCAATTCCTATAACAGGCATCGGCGATATTAATTGGCTAAGTACGCCAAACAAAACTTCCATGCCCGTTATATTTAACCTATCCTGATTCTGACTGTTTTTTCCTTCACCGGAATAATTATCATTATCCAAAAGTTTCATCTCTGTATTTTTATATGTATTTGCAGCCTGTTCCATTGCCTCGCTGCTTTTCCTCAATGAAACAATTATTCTTTCAGATTTACTATTACTCTTGTTGAGTGCATTATGGATCTGAATTGCTTCTTCATTTCCGATCACAAGGTTATTCCTTATACTTCCGGTCTGTTCAACAAGGGATTTCAAACGTATTGAAGCTGCTCTAAGTTCCTCAGATAATGAAAACATCCTTGACCAATCCGCATAAAATTCAGGCATTTTATCACCTCTCAAATATTATTTATCCCATTACTTTTATCATCATCTGGCACGACCTCCGCCGCCATGACTTTGTCCGTTACCTCTGTAGCTCCTTTCTCTTGCTATACGAATAGCACTCATTTCCCTATCATAATTACGCCTTGCTATATTTCGTATAGTTCCTGCGATTTTTTCATAATTATTTGCCGCAATTTTCAATTCGTCAAATAATGTTTTTACTTTCCTGTAGTAATAATCAGCCCTATCGCCTTTCCAGCTTTGCCGTGTTTCTTCAAGAATATCAGATATATCTCCGGAAATTTCTCCCCTTATCCTTGAAGCAATTTCTTCAAGTCTTTCAGCCTGTTCTATTGCTTTTGTATAGTTAAAGCGAATCACACCTTCTCTGGCAGAATACATAAAATCATTCATATCTTTTCCTCCGTCAGCTTATCACATCTGTTGGCAATGCCTGTGCCTCTTCGGTATTCTGACTTTCAGCTTCAGTATAATTTCCGGATATTCCCTGAAGAGTTTCTACATACAGCGAAAGTCTGTTCAAAGCATCTGTTATATTATTTCTGTATATATTAAATGTTTCTCTGCGTTTTTCTGCTGTATCTCCTTCCCAATATTCGGAGGTTCCAACAGTTTTTTCCGATATAGCACTTATACGGTTCATCATTTCATTTACTTTCACAGAAATTTCCGAAGCCGTGCTTAACAGATCCTCAGTTTTTACCTTGAACTGAATACCTCCCCGACTGAAAGCATTACTTATATTGCTGATAATACTGCCAAACATATCATTTTGCAGCATATTCGCACCTCCTTAAAAACCCATTGTACCGATGATCTGACCCACAGTGTTATCACATTCATCATATGATGACCGACAATTATCCAGACCGTCTATATATTTTTTGATATCCTCTAAATTGCCTGTTACATTCATATAATCGGCTGTAAACTGTTTTGTAAATTCATCGTTTGCCGGACCGTCCCACATACCGTTCAGAACCTGAACACTATCATACAGATTTTTGATCTGCATCTTTGCCACTTCAAGTTCTTCCAACATACTTTCAACATCTCTTTTTAATCTGTCGGTATCAACATTAATAAAGCTTGAACTCATTTTCATCCCTCCTTTATTTTTACAAGGATATTTGTCTGTCCTATACTTATGATATCATTGTTTTTGAGAGGAATACCGGAATTAATCCTTTTTCCGTTTACATATGTACCGTTTGAGGATCCCATATCCATTATATATGGCAGCATATTTCGGGGAAATATTTTACAATGGTTTCTGGATACCGTATTGTCATTTGCTATTTTGATATTTGAATTACCGTATACTGAACCTAAGATTATTTCTCCCCTAAACAATTCTTTTTTCAGGTATTTTATACTCCTGTCTGCATCAACAAGACTTATATATATCGCTCTTCCTTTGCTCACTATGATTGTTCCAAGACCTGTCGGACCGAGCTTACCTGTATTTTTTGAATTATATTCGCCTGTTACAGTGTCAGTACCATTTACATATTCAATATCAATATCTTTTATATACGGATTTCCCATACCCATTTTCTTTCTGTTTATTCTCACAATCAAAACAATAAGGATAATTATTGCTGCTACAAAGAACACGATTACTCCTGTCAATATGTAATATTTCATTGCTGCCTCACTCTATATCTTTTTTCAGCGATTATCCGGGTTTTCTACATCAGATAATTCATGTTCGTCATGTTCGGGCTGATGATATCCTTTATCAACCGCTGTTTTTGAAATGATCGAAATCTTTTCTTCCAATTCATCAATACACATTAATGTCCTGTATATATTACTGCTCAACTTATCGTATGCTATATAAAATTTTTCGGCTGCGGTATCATTCCAGCATGAACTGATCTCTGAAATAATTCCGTCTGTTCTTTTTTTTATACCTGAAATTTCATACGAAATATCACGCAGATTTTTGGAAAAATATTCTGAAATATTATTGTCAAAATCCAATATGACCACCGCTTTATTCAATTATATTATCAGGAAGTCGGCTGACTTCTTCAAGATTTTTCTCTTCTGTTTCTCTATAGGTATCTGCGATAATTCTGAGTTTATCGTCATAGGTTTCAAGCTCTGCAGCAAACTCTTCTATCTCGCTGCAAAAATCATCCCTTACACCCATGAAACTCTCATATGACATACCTTCCCAGTATTCCTCTGTATGCATTAAAGTCATTTTTATATTCTCAAATTCTGATAAAAATATTTCAATACAGCTTTTGAAAATATCAGATGAAGCGTATATTTTTTCTGCCGAAAAACTTATTTCATTTCCGGATTTTATTTCAGACACACAATTCACCTCTAAAAAGTCAATTCTTTTATATCCTCAATAGCCCTCTCCTGTGCCGCATTATACAACTCAGATGCATAGCTCATCCAGTCTGTCAATAATGTCAATTCATGGATAATATTTTCCATCCTTTCCATATCGTAAAAGTATACCCCAAAAAAGCCTGTTGCCGCATCTCCCCTCCATACTGAGGACAAACAGGCAGTTTCCTCCAACAGATTTTTTCTGACCATTGACAATACTTCAATATTGGCTTTCAGTTTATTTATATCGGCATCCAATTTTTCCGTAACGATTTTTGTTTTATCCATTTTATCTTATCCCAAGCAAAAATTAATCACTGATTTATATAGATCTTTATCAGTTTTTATTCAAAACTGTCCAATAAATCCTCCAGACTTCTCTCTTATTGCCTGTTGTGTCAAAATATATTTGAACATCGGATTTTTCGGTAAGTTCTATACTGCAATTAATCTGACTGTTATAGGTGTCGCCATTTTCCAGGTCACCCCAACTTTCTGTCCATTCACCATTGGCACGAATTTTAAATTCATAGGTACCCTTTTTAAGATCTGTCAATACGGCACTATATATGCCGTCATTATCATCATCTGTCATCAGTATATCATTTGTCCATTCTCTGCACTCCGGAAATGTTCCTGTTATACCATAGCTTACTTCATCAATAATGTCTATCGGTATATTGGCATTTTTCAGATTTATGCATCCGGAAAAGGCATGATCCGCAATCTGCACCATACTGTCCGGTATATTGATATCTTCAAGTGAAGAACAGCCTGCAAACGCATATTCATCTATAACATTCAATGTTTCCGGCAGTGTTACTTTCTTCAGTGAAGAACAATATTTGAAAACGCCTTCATTTAATTCGTTTATACCCTTTGGAATACTTATCTCTTCAAGCATTTTACATGAAACAAATGCATATTTTCCTATTGATGTGATCCCTTCAGGTATATTTATACTGACCGCATTCTCACAATCTGCAAAAAGATACTCTCTCAGTTCTTTGACAGGCAATCCATCTATTACAGACGGTACGTTTATTACAGTCGCTTCCAGATCTCCTGCATAATATGCAATCTCCGCATATCCGCCCTTGTCAACATAGCCGAAATTATCCTTAATCTTAAATTTTTCATTACTGCTTTGTTCACTTACCTTCTGTGAAGACTCAGTGGTTTCAGGCGATGCATTTTTATTTTTCTTTTTTCTGCAACCTGTTGATCCGACTGCAAGCATAAGCAAAATCAGAAACAACGCTGTTATTCTTACTGTAATCCCGGATTTTTTCATATTAATTCTCCCGACTGCAATTATTTTTATAACTGTTAATATTTCTTCATAAAACGCCGCCAATACATTTTCACAAAACAGTGACTGTGCATTGTCAATACCAAATCTTGATCTCAATCATTTTCGGATCCGACTTATCCAAACGGTATCTCCGGCAACTCTTCCAGTTCATTGACTATAGGAAAATCAACTTTTTCGATATTGTCGGGCATATACAGAGAATTGCTGAGATCCTCTTCTGTCTTTCGGTATATCTCAGCAATATCGCATAAAATCATTTTGATTTTATATAGCATTTCAACATATTCCGAAAGCTCTCCGGATATTTCTTTAAGATCATTTTCCAATATCCGATAAATATCATATTGAAGAATCTTATCCTTTAGTATTCCAAATTTATCGGATACAGTCTGTAATTCTAAACTCTGTTTTCCTATATGAAGTGCTTTTTCACAAAGCAAACTGTAGTCTATTATCATAATATCCAACCTCAGAATATCCCAATCATATCTTCGTTATCTATGGTATGCCGAAAGCTCCGCCCTTTTATATCAGGCAGAGCCTACGGTTTCCCATAAAGCGAAAAATTATGAAATAATATCGGTCTGGAGTGCCTCAGCTTCCTGAACATTCTGTGTTTCTGCCTGAGTATATTCAGTTATGATCTGTTCTATATCGTTTACATGCTCTTGGATCATGCTGTTTATTTTTTGTATGCTCGGTTCAAGAGAATTAAGCTTATTGATAAAAACCTGTGTTGTTTCACTTGAACAAGGCCCGAGCTGGTTTGCTATATTTATCATTTCAGCCGTAATGTTGCTGATATTTGAACCTGTGCTTGAAAGTTCACTTGCTGTGCTTGAAAGCTGTTCCGTGGATACCTTAAATTCTACCTGTGCCATAAATCATTTCCTCCTTATTATCAGTAAGTTCTGGTTGCTGCTATATCAACATTCTTTGCTTCTGCCTGTTCATATCTTGCCGCAATATTCATCAGTGCGGCAACATAATCATTGATTACCTTATAAAACGTATCCATCTGACCTACATCAGAAGTAAAAGCGTTGTGGAAGGTCACCCTTGCCTCACCGTCCCAGCTTGAATTGAGAGTACCTTCGGTATTCTTCAGTTCCTCCACCTGTGACTTAAACTGAACATTGAGATTACTCAGGTTTTCAGCCTGTGCTCTGATCGTTGACGAATTGATAACCATTTCTGCCATAATAAAATACCTCCGATTTTTTTATTATTTAGTCGTTCCTTACGACTGATTATATTATAATCTCTTTCATATTTTTATGTTATTTTTCTGATAAACGGCATATTTTTTAGTATAAACAACCAATTTTCCGATATTTTTCTTTAAAAAGGCTATTTTTTGTAGAATCGGGAATCTGTATTTGGTCATATTATTATCAGCCGTTCACTATTTTCAATACCGTTTTCCGAGCATGAAAGCTCATCTATAAGTATACTTTTTTTATCTGTGCTGAACAGAAGAAGTTCTTCCATATTATCAATAACAGGATACTGCTCTTTCTGACAGATCATAACACATATTTCTTCTTTCAGATCACTGACAGACGCATTTTCATCTATCCTAAAATCATAAAGTTTTCCTATTATCGGTGCATATACTTCTATAACGATCATAATTCCATCTCCAAAATACAGTAAAATATTTCTTTCAGCTTTTCATACGAATAAATATAATTCACAATATTACCGGAATACATATATGATATATAATTATTCAACGCTTTTTCCACCGTAACGGCGTCAGCCCTTTCCCCTGTTAAAATATTATATTTTTCTATCCTGAGAGTAATATTGATTTCGGGGGTAAGGGAAATCCTTTCGTGTAATTTATCTATATTATCTGACAATATATCATCCGGATTTTCTGAATTTATAGCCGTATTTTTCGGCTTAGGAAGACGACCGCTCTCTTTCAGCAAATTCCACAAGGAATTCGCTGACATAACTGTTAGCTTTACCTTTTTATTTCCGCCTGTCAACTCACATACCAATATATTTTTTCCGGAAATATAACAGCACATATCAGATAAAATATTGTTTTTAAATTTAATACACAAAATCTCTTTTGCTGTACACATCATTTTTATTATTTCTCTATACGGTTCATTCAGATAAAAATATTTTTCTTTGTTTTTATATATATTTCTGTTCACCATTGAATTAAGTGAATTTATCATATCGTTCTGACAATTATCATTGTCGCTGAAATCAAATCCCACTATATTTTTATATCCCAGCGATAATGCCATAACACTCAATTCTGACGGTGTAAATAAATATGATAAATCCGGATTATCGTTCACCGCACTGCCTCCTTCAATGAATTTTTATATGTCCTTGAAACCGGAATCAAACTTCCGTTAATAAGTTTTACCGTGTTGCATGAAAGCTTTACGGATGATATCTTATCCATTGATATAATAAAACTTCTGTGACACCTTATAAATTCTGACGGCAGCTTTTCCTCCAGACAATCCAATGTTCCATAAAAGCTTATTTCCTCAAACTCTGTTCCCAATACTATTTTCTTTTCTCTTGACTCAAAATAATATATTTTATTGTATGGAATTAATTGTCTGCCATCTTTGTTTTCCAGAATAAAACAATCCTTGCTGCCTGAATTTGCAAGATTTCTGCGGTATTCCGTCAAAGTTTCCTTCAAAACCGATATATGTTTCTCTGTATACGGTCTGAGTATCAAAGCACTTGCACATATAGACGGTTTTATATATACTAACGGAGAAACATTTTCGTCAGATATTATTATTATCGAACTGTTTTTGTATTTTTTCCTTATGTTCTCGGCAACAGATATTCCCATTCTGTCTGTAACATCAATACAGGCAACATCTACATTTAACGCTTTATTCAAAACTTCAGGCAATTCATCAGATTTTGAAAAAGTGAAAAATGTCCAGTTATCATCATTAAGCTGGGCTGCAATATTCCTGTAATGTTTCGTTATTTCTTTCAATTCCTCTTTCAGACGGCTGAATATTAGCACTGAGGTCAAAGTTCCTCCCTCCTTACAAGAGGAATTGCAACTTTGATACCTATACCTTCTTCTTCATCTGATACTGCAATACCGATACCCTTTTTCAGATTTTTTGATTGTTCACTGAACGGTATATTCTGAAAATTGAATATTCTTTGTGAATTTACGCTCGCACCCGTCAATAATCCCTTTTTATATCCGACAAACGGATTATACAGCTTATATGCGGACATCGTACCGTAATCTTCCGTATTCATACAGCCGAAAAAATATATATTATGCAAACTTCCCTTTGATATAAGGTTTTCAAGCGTTGATGCCATTTCCGCTATTCCGTCCGAAGGTTTCTGTGCACTTTCAAAAAATTCTTTAAGATTATCTATAAATATGAAAACAGGTTTTTCCTTTTTCATAATATCGAATATTTCATCTTCGGTCATTCCGTTTGCTATACATTTCTTCTTAACAGAATTTCTTTGTACAAATACATTTATAAGTTCGTCTTTTATCCAGTAATAAAGCTCTTTATCACTGCTTATATAATGACAATTATATTTTTCCGAAATCTTTTTTAACAAATCGGAGCTTTTCTCAAATATAACCATATCTCCGTTCTTTTGGTGGGCGGCATATATAAGCAATTTTAATATATTTGACTTTCCGGACTGTCTTTTTCCAAGTATCGTGCAGCAATAATTATATCTCAAATCTATACTGTATACAGACGCATCATTTAGTCTGTATGCATATGGCAAAAGATTAACACTTTCTACAGCAGTCTTATATGCTGCAAGAGATACAATATCTCTTAGCCCTGCATTATCGGGTATGAACGGAATTTTTTCTGCTGCTTTTCCTTTCCATTCGTTTGACATTCTTATACCTGTCTGTTTAATTATATCATTTCTTTCATAATCGTCTTTGGCTTCAACGGCTATTGCCGTCTGAAATTCAAGCAGTCTTCCATCAACTGCTACCAGTCCTCTTCCCTTCTTTTCACTGTCGGGCAGAACTGTCGGACGTATACTGTTTCTGAAAACTTCCGTATATTTATACTTATCTCCCATATTAAGAGCTATGACAGTTTTCATATTATCTCCTATACGGTTAGGTATTTCGCTTATTCCAAAGCCTGCGGAGGATATTATCAGATATATTCCATAACTCAGTCCTTCTCTTGATATTCTTATCAAATCCGTTTCAAATTTATTTTCGGTTTTATCTTTAAAATTCGCATAGTTATCTATTACCACTGCTATTACCGGTATTTTTTCTGAAGTGGATTTTATATATTGCTCATAATTTCCCCCTCCGAATTTTTTCTTCCGAGCCTCAAGTATGCCCATTAGCATATTAAAAAACTTTCCGGCTTTATCTGATGAATTACTCGTTAATATATCCCCGACGTGAGGATACGTTTCAAAACAGGATAACAAATTACTGCTGAAATCAAGAAAATAAAAATTGATTTTTGATGGCTCATATTTCATAAGCAGAGAATATGCCAGGGTCTGTAAAAATGTACTTTTTCCGCTCGTAACCGAACCGCAAAGGGCAATATGTCCGGAATCGGCAAGATTTATACCGGCAGGTAACTGCTCCTGATTTTCAGGATCATCATATTTGCCGAATACTGCCTCAAGTGAAAATACATCTTCTCCCTTTGGAAACGCTGTTGAAGAAAATTCTTCGGTTTTTCCGATAATTTCCGAAAGTAATATTTTACCCGGAAGTTCGGGCAACCACAGGCTGTCCTGTCGTTTAAACCCATTTTTATCCGCCGTTTCCTCAATATAATTTACAACCGCTTCAAGCTGCGTTTTCTCTTTAAGTTCAGGCATTCGTATATTTTTTTCCTCTGATATATGTACAATCTTATCAATTATTTCTTCTCTATTATCGGAAGTATTACTGCACTGTGTTAAAAGCAATATAAAATTACCAAAACATTTTTCAAATAAGTCATTTTCTTCAAAATTGAAACCTTGTTCCTTTAGAATTGCCGATGAATTTTTATATATCTCGCCTATTATCTCAGATGACAGAGAATTTTTTAAAATAAGTTTTGGATTCTCACCGTCAAAAATATCAGATACAGCTTTTTCTGCTGCTTCATATATCGCACTGAACCAAATTCTTTTATCATGCTCTTTTTTCTTCAGCTTTGTATAGTTTCCCGTAACAGCGGTTTTTCCTGTAGGTGTTATCATTGTTGCTATGGAAGACCTATTCGTTCTGTCGGGATCATAAACTGCACCGCTCCATCCTGATTGAAACAACTCATATAATTCATCATTACCAACCTGAAGATAGCATCTTCCTGCTCTGGTTATATATGCCGCATCAGGTTTATGGAGCATTTCGGTACTGTCCTTTCTGTCCTGTACCCTCAGACAAAGCTTAAATTTTGAGTTTGACCATATATTATCGCTGACAGTACCGCTGGGTTTCTGTGTTGCAAGAATAAGATGTACTCCGAGACTTCTGCCTATTTGTGCAACGCTTATCAGCTCATTTATATATTCCTCTGAACCCTCTCTTTTCATTTCGGCAAATTCATCTATTATTATTATCAGGTGCGGTATTGCTTTTTTAGCTTCCCCATTTTTATACAGCCTTGTATATGCATCTATATTATTTACACCGTATTCGTTAAATAACATTTGCCTTCTGCTGTTTTCACTTTTTATAGATATCATTGCTCTTCTTATCTGATTTCCTGCCAGATTTGAAATACTTCCTATCAGATGCGGAAGATCAAGAAATAAATTAGCCATTCCTCCGCCCTTGAAATCTATCAGGAAAAACGCAACGTCCTCCGGACTGAAATTTATGGCAAGCGACAGAATATACGTCTGCAATATTTCACTTTTGCCCGAACCTGTTGTTCCTGCCACCAGACCGTGCGGTCCGTGGTATTTTTCATATATATCAAGATAACAATTAAGTCCTCCGCTCTTTTTTCCGATTATCGCACGCATATTATTGTACGTCCTGTTTTTGCACCATGAATCAATAATATTAAGCTCACTTAATGAATTAATTCCTAACATCTCGAAGAAATCAAGTTTAGGGGGTATACTTGAATCACTTTCTATTTCATTGATTTTGATATTCGAAAGACGTTTTGCCATTTTATCAAGATATGCAATATTAACGGTATCAAAATTAATTTCACTAATTTCACCGTCTGTTGAAAGTGTATTATACATTCCAGAAAAATTACTTGTTTTCTCTACTATCATACTGCAACTGTTTGGCAACATTTCTCTGTGTTCGGAAACCAGTATTGTTGTGAGTCCGAGCTTATCCGACGGATGAAATACATATTTTGATATCAGTTCATTGTCCAACAAGCTTACATCTGTAACGATAAGTACAATATGGGGTTTTATAAACTCGGATTTTTCATCACTTTCGGCTCTGTGCCTTATAATATCAGTCAGCTCATAAAGCATTTCGCTGCTTTCGGATTTATTTGAGGCATAAAATCTTAACAGATTATTATTTGTCCAGTTATGTGGCAAAAATTTTATGTAGTTCCACCTTTCATATCCCTCCGAATAATTTTCGTTTCCGCAAAATGCTATTTTTACATCAGTATAGCTGTTATTTGCTGCTATCTGAGTTATGATCGAATCAATTATTCCATATGTATCATGATATGCTCCGACTATACCAATAAGCGGATTGCTTTTCAGATCCACTCCAACAGGCACATTCTTCAGCGTTTTAAATTGTTCATACATAAGCTCAGGTTTATCCTTTAGCTGATCTTTTACAAGCGTGAATTTATCCTCCGGCACGGATATTTTGACCTGAAAGGGTAAATCTCCAAGTCCCAGACGACAGAAAAGAAAATCTTTGTGAAAAAAATTTCTGTTCCAAAGATTAGGACTTGTCCTATCATAGTGTACACATTCTTCGGCAGACGGATACATTGTATGCAGTGCCTGTTCGTTTTCTGTATATTGTTTCTTTATTTTATTCGACTGTTCTATAAGATATTTTCCGTATGAATTATATCTTATGTTTTCAGTTTCAAATTCCTCACGTCTTGTTTGTCTAAGATTTACCAATGCCCAGACAGCACCCAATACTGCTGAACCTATCGAGGTTATTATTCCCGTAAACATGAATGCACTTGACCCTGCTCCTGTATACATAGAACTGAATACGGCAAGCCCCGTTCCTAACATCATCGGTATAGCCATTGTAAATGAAGGACCTATAACATTGAACAGAGGCTTTTTCTTTGAAAACTGTGGTGAAGGAGGCGGATCAATTTTTATTTCTCCTTTGTTGATATCGGGCAAGACTCTTGGTGCTCTGTTAAAATATTCTGTTTTGATTATTTGATGCTTTATACTGTGATTTTTCTTTTTTGTTTCAAGCTTATAGCAACTGAGCATATCAGACACTCTGACTGTCCCGAAACTTGTACCGATACATAATATATTTGACAGCACTAAAATATTCAAACCAAATATATTCACAGTATCCCCATATTTCAGTTCATAGCTTCCGCTTATTTTTCTATGATTGACAAATACACCGTTAGAACTGAAATCCTCAACGATTATATGGTTATTCATAATTTTTATATTACAATGATGTGAGGAAACCAAATTTGTTATGTTATATCTGATTATATTAGTATCATCACTTCCAACATTTATCGTTATATTATCGGGCAGTTTATATTTGTCAAATACCATAAACGATATCTCTGCATCAACCACAAGTGCTGTTATAACCTCACCATTTACGGTAAGAATATCTATTATCATTTCATCTTGCAATTTTGTCTGCTCTTTGACTAAACCTTTTATGGAAACAGAATAATCTTCCGATTTCAAAAACCAGCTTTTTGTGATATTTTCAAGTCTGATTTCCAGATCCTGTTTTAATCCGAATAAATTTTTATCCAGAATTATAGAATAATCGAAATTTTCTGAATTAGGCAGAGCATATTCCTTGAAAGCCCTGTCCTTAAAAAACATAATAAGCATAAAACCTTCTCCGTTCAGTAATATACAAATATCATAATATCCGCTTTACTTATATATAACCCGGATATGCTACGGTATCTACAAAAATATCTTTTTCCTATCGGAAAAATTCTGTATGATGTATTGCTTTGCCTCCGGACAAGCCGGTTTAGTCAGAATTTTTGCCGTTAACCGCCGGCTGACCGCATATTCCCTGTGTTACACCCATCTTCCGTCAAATTGGAAGAACGTAAGCCTGAAACACGTACTTCCCAAAATAATCATATCATTACTAAATAGTTCATATGTACTGCCTCTCATTTCAATATAACGCAAGCCTCTTTTCAGAATTGTTCCGTTTGTAGATTTATCGGTAATGTAGATTTTGTTGTCTTTCATATAAATTACACAATGTTCTCCCGAAATTATTGCTTCATTCAATATCACGTTGCAATTTTCTTCACGTCCGAAAACAATTCTATCACTAACATCAAATATATATCCCTTCTTTGGTTTTGAACTGACATTTTTTATATATGCCATGGTCCTCACGTCATATATTTTTGCTATATCACAGTCTTGCAATCTTGGATTCATTAGAGACGTCCGAAGATATTTTTCCTTAATTATATTTGCTGCCGCTCGGTAACACCTTGATCTTTCGCTTTTTTTGTTATAAATAAATACTATAGAAATTACGGCGGCAGCGACAACAGATACAATCAGTATAATTAATAACAATATCTTCAAATTCACGCTGCCGCACTCCTTTCTTATCCTATATTTCCGTCAATTCCCGTAACAGTTCCGTTTTCTATACGGAATACATTCCAATCTGTTGGCGATACATTTATCGGTGGTGTTATTGTTGTTACCTGACCATCATCTGTATAAATTTTGACTACTGCACCCGACGATCCTATTGCACCGTCCATTGAATACCTATTGACAGTATATTGATAAGTTCCGTTTATATCGTTGACTGTTATCGTTTCACAGCCGTTACCGCTTATATGGTCAACATCAAGATTTGCGGCATTATCAACAGCTTGTTTATCCATATATGACACATGAATATTCTTGTTACCTGAAGTCCTGCCTATCAAATGACCGTCAAGATCTCTTGGAACGCTTCCCCATGTTAATACAATTCTCATTGTTCCACTGGAAACACTCTTTGAAAGTATCAGATCCCTTTCAGTTTCTTCCGTTCCTGAGATGTGAACATTATAGTAATCACGGATATACCCACCTCCGTTTAACTCCAGTGTATAGTCACCAACTGCAAGGTCAAGAATAAATGTACCGTTTTCGGAAACAGTCTGAGCAACAATTTCACCGTTTCTGTTATCTGTGCCTTCTCTTGCGGAAACATTTACATCTGTCATTATTGCACTGTAGTTTGTTGCATCTTTTATGTTACCCGTAAATCTATGTTTTTCGCTTTCATCAATCGTAAGAGGAGGAATTATTTCGTTCCACGCATTATTGCTTCTCACATTACCTGCTTCATCACATTCAATAGATATCGAACAATCCTTATATTCAAATTCAATTACATTTTTTCTTATTTCACTGTTCATGAATATATTTGCTTCGTTGATGCCTGCAATTCCCCTTATATCTTCTATGGTAAAACCTTTTGAATCGTTGGAAAATATTTTATCAAGACCCGGACTGACTATTTTATAAGGCATTGCATTATCTGTCGGTTTTCCCGTACTTTCGTTGATCACAACGGTTTCATCGGTATTTTTATAATAAAATTCAAGTTCAAGCCCACCAAATTTACATATGACGTCTCCATCGCTGGTTGTATTTTCATCGCTTAGTGAATATTTCTCCAAATACTGCTTATATGTATATGAGGATATAATATCAAAGAGAGTATCATTTATTCTTAACGATTTATCATTATTAATTTTCTCATTGTTTGTGTTGCTCATTTCGCTTGATTCGCTCTCACTATCGGCTTTTTGATTATTTTTATATTCCTCTAATCTTTGTTTTATCCGATCGGAATGTGTTCTCTCATATCCGACCTCCAAAGTCGTTATAGCATTATCATACTGTCCGCTCTTATAATAAGCCTCGGCTAATCCCAGATAAGCATCTACGTCCTTTGAATCGATCATTATCGCTTCTTTATAATACATAACAGCATTTTCATAATCGCCCTGATCGAGATATTTATCCGCTGCCGAAATTTTTTCCGAAAATACGGATTTGTCATTTGCCTTGAATGTAAATACTGTTATGAATACAGCAACCACTCCCAAACATACGACCAAAATCGGTATAAGTATGTAAATTAATCTTTTTTTCATAGAAATGCCTCCAGTTCATTTAATTTCATAGTAAATTTCAATTCAGTTTCTTCCAGACATCTCTGAAAGATTTTATTTGGTGTCTGATAACGATCTGAAATATTACAAATAATATTATATCTACTGCAAGAATAGCTATTCCTGCATAAATATATTCACTTCCACTCATGATATTTCACCTCCATGTCATTAGTGGTATGTAGAATTTAATCTCATAAGTTCATCGTAATCTGCATCATTTTTTTCGTCTGATTTGTGAAACTGCATTGCTTTTCTAACATTATCCTGTGTATTCTGATAATCTCCCATTGACTCATATGTCAAAGCCAGATACAGATACATTCTGTAATCTTCCGGATATTTACTGATGCCCTCCGTTAAAACCTTTATGCTGAAATCATAATCACCCAAGGTTCTGTTGAGCTTACCAAGGTTTATATAGTCCTCATATTCAAGATTATATTTATCATAAATCACTCTTAAATACTGTTCTGCCGATTTTATGTTTTCATTATATTGCACATTATCATTTGTGATTTTCTGTTCATTATATTTCATATATACTTCAGACAGTTTCCTATAGCTGTTTGGAGTCTGTGTATATTCAAGAGCTGTCTTATAATTTTTTATACTTTCACTGTAATTTCTGATTTTTTCATAAATTTCGGCTTTTAAAAGAAAACATCTTGATGTTTTTATATTATCCGTTGAGCTTTTTATACACTCATCAGCATTTTTTAATGCATTAGCATAGTCTCCACTCTTATATGATATTTCAGCTCTTGCAAGCATAAGCAGTGAACTCTCTATACCGGAGTTTTCCGCCTGACTGACTATATTTATAGCTTCAGTTATTTTGTCACACCTTGCAAGTGATACCGCATAATCCACATACAAATCAGATTTTATATCCGATTCGTTACTATATTTTAATGCCTGCTCAAAATAGTATGATGCATTACTGTAATCTTCATCATTATAGGCACAATTTCCCATAATATTAAATATTTGCCCTATTTCTTTATCTGTTATCATTTCCTGATATTTTGATGAATTAAGAAAATCATATCCCAAATCTATAGCCGTTTGATAATTACCCTCTTCATATTCACGGCTGATTTTATTATATTCAGAATAAAATTCGTCATGTTGAATAATTGAATTACCGTGGAGTATCATACGAACACCAACTACAACCAAAGCTAAAAATACAACTGATGCTATAACCTGAAATATGATATATCTTTTATATCTCGAATCTCTTCTTTTAATATTATCAAGGGCTGATAATACCTCCTGTGCTGACTGAAAGCGTGACTTTATGTCATAGCATTTCATTTTTTCGATTATTTCCATAAATGCTTCGCTGTATCCCAGTCCCTTATAACTCATTAGTAATGGCATATCATACCATTGAACATCGGGCGTAACCAATGTCATAAGGTAATAGAATGTTGCTCCCAAACTATATATATCACTTCTTCCGTCAAGAGCATACATTGATGCATTCGGATCACCGGACATATACATACTCACCAGCTGAAATTGCTCCGGCGATGCATATTCCCTTGTCATTCCAAGACCGCCTGCTACATTGAAATCTATCAGACACACGTTTCCGTCACTGTCTATTATTATATTATCCGGCTTGATATCACTGTGTACAATCGGTATTTTATTTGTATGTAAATAATTAAGAACCGAACATAGCTGTCTTAACCACTTTATCAACTGCTGTTCATCAAATTTATATCCGCTTTCAACCATTTTTTTCAGATCATTTCCGTCTATATAATCCATTACCGTATAGATATCGCCTTCATACTCAAGATAATCGTAAACATTCGGCAGATATGCGTGTTTATATTGTTTCAGGGTGTCGACCTCTATTCTGATCTGACTGTATGAAACCTTATCTGATTTTATTTTCTTTAATACAACATATTTTTGCAGACGAATATGTACAGCCCTATAAATTACGCCTAATGCACCGCTGCCAATCTCGGAATCTATCATATATGTATTATTAATAATATCTCCCGATTTAAGCATAACAACACCTCTTAATAATTTTATATTATCCGCAGTTTGTTACCTAATCTGCGGGAGAAGATATCCTCCTTTTGGTTTTTGTGGGGAAATCTTATATTTCAATCATGTTTAAACACTATTTGAATGACAGTGGCAATTTTTCATGTCATTATCATTCAACTAATGTTTACTTATGATAAGGAACATATCTTCATATGAAAATATGTTCCTTAATCACTAATAAACAAATATCAGGCTTTAGGATTTTGCCTCTTTGGATTTTTTCCTTCTGATAATAATAAATATTATCAGAACAATCAACAGCAACAATACTGCCGCACTTATTATTACAAGAGTGGTGTTTGCAAAGAATCTTTCTATAAAGCTTGCTGAAAGTTTGAAGTGTGTTCTGCTTGCAGTTCCGACATTTCCGGCTTTATCCACAACAGATACCTCAACGTCTATGTAATCAGGATATTCCTCCGAAAGAAGATCTATACTGAGTTTGAGACCGGTCGGGGTCACCTCTATATTTGACTTGTCAAATACATATTCCTTTCCGCCAACCTTAACAATAAGGCTATCTTCCTGCAAATTGAAATCCTCACAGTTTATAAACAGTGTCTTTTTGCCCTCCTCATAGGGGACATTATCTTCTATACCCGAAAGTGTTACCAAAGGCAAAGTTTTGTCAACAAAGAATGTTATCATAAGTTTTGCCTTATTACCTTCGCCCGAATTGTCAATATCTGCATTACTGTTTTTAATTCCAAGTTTGGAATCAGACGATACCAGTTTTACGCTATATAAGCCCTCCTGACTGAATACTTCAGATTTAATTCTATATACGGCTGTATACCATGTATCCGAAGTTCCACTCATGCTTATAGTATAATCCGTATCTTTATTAAGAATAAGTGTATCACTTCCTCTTAATACAGAAATCTCTTCAGGCTCTATCGGATCGACATTTATTTCCTTTATGACTATATCCTGTTCTTTGTTAATGCAGGCTCCTGAAAGCTTTTGAGTATTCTCATCAAGCTCATATGTAGAACCGAAACGATTAACAGAGAATTTTACGGTTTTAGTCGTTTCATTTCCTGCCTTATCCTTAGCAGCAGCGGTGAGAACATAAATACCATCATTATCCTTAACCTCTTTCAATGACGGCGAGTTTATCTCTTTTCCGTCTTCCGATACGGAAATATTGAATACATCAACTGCATCTTTTTTATCGGCATTGATATCTATTCTTTCAATACTGTATTCATAATCTGCATTGTAGTTGATATCATCTATATTGATATCAAAGTTTACACTGCCTGAATATGCCTTATTAAGCTCTACACCGCTTATTTCAACTGTCGGGGCGGTTTTATCAATATAGAACTCTCCGCTGTCATAATTTCTTGCAGAATTTTTTGCGAGGTCTGCATATGATATAACTATCTTATATTTTCCGTCATCTTTGAATCTGACCGAAGCAGTATGTATATCACCGTTTGTTGACCATGCACTTATATCGGGAGTTTCTGTCGGGGTTGTATTGTCAGATTCTGTTGCATTAATTGCAACCTTGACATCGTCTGCCGAGAAATTATGTTCATTGACCGATATTGTTGCAGTCCTTTCGTCCATATAATAATTATCGTTTTCAGATGAATTATTATCAAATGTAACGCCGATTACCGGAATGGTCTTATCTATTGTAAATTTCTGCGTTGCTATCTTTGAGGCAGAATTTCCTGCCATATCCGTGAAACCGAAATCAAATTTATAATCTCCGTCAGCGGTATATGCTATTCTTGCCGTATGGGTCGTTCTATCAGGATTTGCAGAATTTACATTAGATGTCCATTGTGACAATGTAGGTATAACTCCGTCGGTATTGGTTATTGTGTATTTTACGTCAGCCGGATCAAAGTTACGTTCGGTTACTGTTATAACAGCCGTTCTATTACTGTTATAATAATCCGTATTGTTCACAGTATTGGGATTTCCTCCCTCATACCTTATGGTTATTACCGGCACCGTTACATCGATCTTTATATTCCTTGAACGGTTTCCTCTATTTCCGGAATTATCATATGCAAACACCTTAATTTCAACGTCATTACTGTTAAACTTCTTACTGTCAACATTGAATGTTGTAGAAAATAAATTTGACTTCTTATTGCTGTTGCTGATAGTTCCGTTTTCTGTTACACCTGTCAGCTTATTTGTTATAACATATTCTATCCTGTCAACGCCCGAAGTAACTCCGTTTGTCTTTGGATCTGTTACATCAACATTTACTTTTACATCCCCGTTAAATATTCCGTTTCTTGGAGATGACGACGGTTTTATTTTTACAACAGGAGCTATTGTATCAATATTCGGATTAATATTATCAACCAGTAATCCGTAATTCTGATTTTCTGTGCTGAATGTTGATATATTACCGCTATAATCTGTAACGGTAAACTCAATATAACCCTCAAACTGCGGATTTATCGTGAAACTGTCGTCTTCATAATGTGAAACCGAGCGATTCATTTTCTCATAATTGAATACTCCCGAAATATCTCTTGAACCGTCAAGTCCTACGCATCTATATTCAATTTTTTGTATGCCTGCCGTATCATCAGTTGCATTTACGGTTACTGTTACACTTGAACGATAACATCCGAATGTCAGTTTTTCAAGAATTTTTGCAAGAGGCTCTGATGAATATTTGATTTGCAGTGTATGTGGAGCTGAATTATCTATAACAAATTTGGTTTTATTGTTATTCTTTTCAACCTTTCTTCCTGCATTATCAGTTACTGTATAGCTGAAATCACTGTATCTCGCATTTCCGCTAAGCCTTACATATGCAGTATAGACATTTCCGTTTTTACTCCAACTCAGATCCTTATTATTAAGCTTAACTGTTTTCAAAGTCTTATTGTTTATGTCCACAGTATTGTAGATGACAACATTATAATCTGCTGTTTTTCCGCCGGAAGTATTAAAGTTATGTTCGTCAACCGTTATTTCCGCAATAATGGAGTCGGTTCTGTAGTAGTCATATCCATTATAGCTTTTATTATAACTGTTCAGATCTCTATAGTTTATTGTCACTATGGGATTCGTTGTATCTATAATGAAGTTTTCACTGTATCCTCCGAAACGAGAGGTAGCATTGTTTTTCTTCACTACAGCAACATTTCCTGCTTTATCCTTGAATGACGATATATTTATCTTATATGCACCGTCATTTGCATCGTTGCTGTTGTCGATAAACGTATATACTGCCGTATAAACATTTCCGCGTTTACTCCAACTGAGTTTATGTGATACGCCATGTTCATCTAAGATCGTGTATTTGACCTTATCGTCAAATTGGGACTGATTTTCAAAGGTATGCTCATCAACAGTAACGGTAAGTTTTCTGTTTTTACTGTAATAATCCTGTTTATTCACTGTCTGACAATTATTATTGTCATATGTATATGTAATAACAGGTGCAGTTGTATCTATTACAAAGCTCTCACGGTATTGCACAAAATCACTGCCGTTATTCAGAACCGGATTTCCTGCTTTATCCTCAAACGCATTCAATGCAACTGAGTATTCGCCGTCATTTACATCCTTTGAATCATCAACGAAAGTGTACTTACCAACAAAAGTATTACCACTTTGTTCCCAGCTGAATTCATGACTACCATTATGCTCATCATTAATCAGGTATGTGAAATAATCGTTAGCTTCAATCTCATCAAGAGTAATATTGTGCTCTACCACAGTAACCGTAAGGGTACGTTCTTTATTATAATAGTCCTTGCCGTCATCAGTGATTTTACTGTTATTATCATATTTCCATGAAATCTCCGGTGAGGTCGTATCAATTATAAAGCTTTCCTCATATTTATTAAACTCATTTCCATCTGCCATTAATGCTTTATTGGAGGCTTTATCCGCAAGTGATGAAATTACAACATCAAACGATCCGTCTGAACCGTTATTGGGAAGATCCTTAAACGTGTATGATGCAGAATATTCATTAACTTTACCCTCGACCCGAACCCAATTAAGCTTTATCTGATTGCCCAACTTATCCTTGATACTGTAGGCAAGATAATTATTAATTTCATCGGAAGTTATATTATGCTCCGTAATATTAACTGTAAGTGTACGTTCGGCATCATAGTAGTCCATACCATCAACACTATTTTTATCATAATTATCATACGACCACGAAATTACGGGTGCGGTTTTATCAATTATAAAGCTTTCATTATATCCGGTAAATTTAACATTCTC
>CANRDH010000006.1 GCA_947629295.1 uncultured Clostridia bacterium | reverse complement strand
TTTGACAGAGAGAAGCTTCAGGAGCGTCTTGCAAAGCTTGCAGGCGGTGTTGCAGTTATCAAGGTCGGTGCGGCTACCGAAATCGAGATGAAAGAGAAAAAGCTCCGTATTGAGGATGCTCTTGCAGCTACAAAGGCAGCAGTTGAGGAGGGTATCGTAGCAGGCGGCGGCACAGCTCTGCTCAATACGCTCGATTCTGTTTCCGCCCTTGTTGAAACACTTGAGGGTGATGAAAAGACGGGTGCAAAGATTGTACTCAAGGCACTTGAGGAGCCGGTACGTCAGATTGCGGCAAATGCAGGTCTTGAAGGCTCTGTCATAGTTGATAAGATTGTATCTTCAGGCAAAAAGGGCTATGGCTTCAACGCACTCACAGAGGAATATATGGATATGCTCGATAACGGTATTGTTGACCCGACAAAGGTAACACGTTCGGCACTCCAGAATGCAGCATCCGTTGCAAGCATGGTACTCACAACGGAATCTCTGGTTGCAGACATAAAGGAACCTACACCTCCGCCGGCTCCGGGAGATCCTGGCATGGGCGGAATGTATTGACAGCATAAATAGTTATAACTCCTTCTTTCATAATTTTTATAGCAGATTCGCAGAATATCTTGTTCTGCGAATCTTTTTTGGCTCCGTTATCAAAAAAGACAAAAATATAGAAATGTATAATTTTGCTGCGCAGCGGGGTTGACAAAATTATGGAAAAAAGTTATACTATTCCTTAACAGCTATGATAAGAAGAAGTATGCCGAAGTTCCGTCCGCAGAGAGAATATGGTTGGTGCAAATATTCGTCGGTGTCGGCAGAAATACATCTTTGAGCCGATGGGTTAACAATAGTATTATTAAGTAGCCTTATCCGTTTTGCGCCCGTTAAAGCGCAAGGGTATGTAACGCGTACCCGTAAAGGCCGTTGTCGCGAGGCGGCGGTAAATTGAGGTGGTACAGCGGTTATGGTCGCCCTCTGTTAAATCAGGGGGCGTTTTTTTATTCCCCCGAAATAATTTCTGAAAGGATGAAATTCAATGGGAGTATATGAGGAGCTTCAAAGAAGAGGTCTGATAGCGCAGACAACAGATGAGGAAAAAGTAAGGGAGCTTGTCAATTCAGGAAATGCAGTATTTTATATAGGCTTTGACCCTACGGCTGACAGTCTTCATGTAGGTCACTTTATGGCGCTTTGCCTCATGAAAAGACTGCAAATGGCGGGAAATAAGCCGATAGCACTCCTCGGAGGGGGAACGGGACTGATAGGCGACCCTACCGGTAAGACAGATATGAGAAAAATGCTTACTAAAGAGGATATAATGCATAACTGCGAATGTTTCAAAAAACAGATGAGCCGCTTCATTGACTTTTCGGACGGTAAGGCGCTTATTGTAAATAATGCCGATTGGCTTCTTGAGCTTAACTATGTTGAGCTTCTCAGGGAGGTTGGAGCCTGCTTCAGCGTAAATCGTATGCTTGCAGCTGAATGTTATAAGCTCAGAATGGAAAGAGGACTCAGTTTTCTTGAATTTAACTATATGATAATGCAAAGCTATGATTTTTATTCGCTTTTTAAAAGATATGGCTGTAATCTGCAATTCGGCGGTGACGACCAGTGGAGCAATATGCTCGGCGGTACGGAGCTTATACGCCGCAAGCTTGGCAAGGATTCTTATGCTATGACAATCAGCCTTCTTCTTAATTCTGAGGGAAAGAAAATGGGTAAAACCGAAAAAGGGGCTGTATGGCTTGATCCTGAGAAAACGAGTCCCTATGATTTCTTCCAGTACTGGAGAAATGTCGGGGACGCAGAGGTGATAAAATGTCTTAAAATGCTCACCTTTGTTCCGATTGAGGAAATTGAAGCAATGGAAAAATGGGAGGGCAGTGAGCTCAATAAGGCAAAGGAAATTCTTGCTTATGAGCTTACAAAGCTGGTTCACGGTGATGAAGAAGCAACAAAGGCATTGAATACGGCAAGGTCACTCTTCTCGTCCAAAACAGATTCTGATGATATGCCCTCAAGTGAAATCACCTGCTCAGACTTAACGGAGGGGAAAATAGGTCTTATAGATCTTCTCTTCCTTGTTAAACTTGTACCCTCAAAGGCAGAGGCACGCAGACTTATCAAGCAAAACGGAATCGCAGTGGACGATGTAAAGGTTACAGACGAAAAGGCTGAAATCACCGCCGATGCATTTGCCGAAAAGGGCTATATAGTCATCAAAAAGGGCAAGAAGGTATTTCATAAGGTAAGCTATATCAAGTAATGTGTATGAAAGGGAAAATTGCTATGAGCGATAATTCTAAGAACAGAGAAGCTAAAAAATCAGGCCGCCGCGAAGAAAGAAAGCAGGCTTTTTACCTTTTGTTTGAGCAGATTTTTCAAAAGGACAGTATGGATGTCATCATTGAGGACGCAAAGGATGCAAGGGATGCTGAAATCGGTAAGTATACAAAGGAGCTTGTAAGTGGTGTTGAGGAAAATCTTGGTGAAATAGACGGCTGTATTGAATCAAATCTGAAAAGCTGGAAGAAAAGCCGTGTATCAAAGGTAGCGCTTACGATAATGCGTATTGCTGTTTATGAAATGCTTTATCGGGATGATATACCGGTTGGCGTTTCGATAAATGAGGCTGTTGAGCTTGCAAATGAATATGCAACACCCGCAGACGGCTCTTTTGTAAACGGTGTGCTGGGTTCTGTATCGAAACAGCTTGAAATGAAAAGCGGTGAAGAATAATGCCGTATTTTCTGGGGATAGATACAAGCAACTATACCACCTCGGCGTCTCTTTATAACAGTGATTACGGTACAATGCTTTTCAGAAAAAAGCTTTTACCCGTAAAAAGCGGCGAATGCGGTCTGCGCCAAAGCGACGCTGTCTTTCACCATGTCAGACAGCTTCCTCAGGTAATAAGGGAGCTCCTTGAAGGTTTTAACGGAGGCATAGAGGCGATAGGCGTATCCTCGCGGCCCCGTGATATTGAGGGCTCGTATATGCCATGCTTTACGGTAGGAACGAGCAGTGCTGAAATTTTAGCAGATGTTTTGAAAGTACCGC
The DNA here is from genome assembly GCA_947629295.1 of uncultured Clostridia bacterium. Lineage (GTDB taxonomy): Bacteria > Bacillota > Clostridia > Oscillospirales > Acutalibacteraceae > UBA1213. The sequence continues at coordinate 22,056 of CANRDH010000006.1, read as the reverse complement.
TGTATAAGTTTTCGCACCAGAGCAATCATATTGCCGCGGCATTATATTCAGCGGATAAAACAGAGCTTTTGAAAGAGCAATTTTTAGCATTCCACATATCGGGAGGAACGACAGAGGCAGTACTTGTTTCTCCCGACGTTGAAACTATCATAAATACCGAAATAGTTGCCCGCACTCTTGACCTCAATGCGGGACAGCTTATAGACAGAATAGGCGTTATGCTCGGTCTATCATTCCCGTGCGGAAAGGGGCTTGAAGAGCTTGCTCTTAGAAATACCGAAAATCTTAATGCAAAAGCAACGCTAAAGGGTGCTGACTGCTGCCTTTCAGGCATTGAAAATATTTGCCGCAATGCATACAGTGCAGGTAAATCTAAAGAATTTATAAGTGCATTATGTCTTAAATATGTAGAAAAGACAATAGAAGAAATGTGTTTTAAGCTTCTTGAAAAATACAGGGGGTTGCCTGTTGTGTTTTCGGGAGGGGTTATGTCTAACAGCATAATAAAGAATAATTTTGAAAAAAAACTTGACGCATATTTTGCAAAGCCTGAATTATCGGCAGATAATGCCTCGGGGACTGCATTTTTGTGTCATTGTAAACATAAAAATAATAACAGAATATGAAAATTTTAAAGGAGAATTCAGTTATGGGCAGAACAGCGGAAGTTACTCACAAAAACAGATTGTTCGGTACAGACGGTGCGAGAGGTGTAGCGAATACGGAACTGACCATAGAGCTTGCTATGAATATAGGAAGAGCGGCAGCTATGGTTCTTACAGACAGTACATCAGGAAAGCATCCTAAGGTGATTATAGGAAAGGATACAAGAATTTCCTCAGATATGCTTGAGGGCGCGCTTATTGCGGGACTTTGTTCGGTCGGTGCGGATGTTGTATTGCTTGGTGCAGTACCGACTCCGACAGTGGCGTTTCTTGTAAAGAAATATAATGCCGATGCAGGAATAATGATATCCGCATCGCATAATCCATTTGAATATAACGGAATCAAGATTTTTTCATCCAACGGATATAAGCTGCCTGATGCTCTTGAGGATGAGATAGAAAAAATTGTTCTTGACAATGAAAAACCGTATCCGCAGCCGACGGGTATGGGCATAGGCAGGGTTACGCATTCTGATACGGCTGTCGACGATTATATAAACCACATAATTGAAACCGTTGATTACCGTCTTGACGGAATGAATATAGCAATAGATTGTTCTAATGGCTCATCGTCTGTAACTGCCGAAAAACTGTTTACAAAGCTCGGAGCAAAATGTCATATGCTTGCCGACAAGCCCGATGGTATTAATATAAATTATAAATGCGGTTCTACACATATGGAGGCATTGAAAAGCTTTGTTGTGGAAAACAAGCTTGATCTCGGTGTAGCATTTGACGGAGACGCCGACAGGTGTCTTGCTGTCGACGAAAACGGCAATATGATTGACGGCGACTTCATAATGGCAATATGTTCCCTTGATCTTGCTTCACACAATAAACTAAACAAGAGAACAGTGGTTGGAACGGTTATGTCCAATATGGGGTTCGGGATTTTTTGCAAAGACAATGGGCTGAACTTTGTTTCCACTGATGTCGGCGACAGATATGTTCTTGAGGAAATGCTGAAGGATGGATATAATTTAGGCGGTGAACAATCGGGTCATGTTATTTTCCTGAATTATGCAACAACAGGTGACGGACAGCTTACAGCCGCACAGCTTCTCAGTATTATAAACCGCAGAAAGGCTAAGCTTTCAAGTATTTCCACACTTATGACAAGATACCCGCAGGTACTTGTTAATGTTAAAATCACACCTGAGGGTAAGCTCGGATTCGGTACTAATGCGGTTATTTCCGAAAAAATCGCAGAGGTTGCAAAAGAGCTTGGCGAGAAGGGCAGAATACTTGTGCGTATGTCGGGTACAGAACCTCTTGTCCGCGTAATGATCGAAGGAAGCGATAAATCAGTAATAGAAAAGCTTGCAAATGAAACTGCCGATATTATAAAAAGTGAAATTGGGGAATAGTTGTGCAAGATTACCAAATGTGATAATTTAAAATTATTAAATTTCTATATCGATTTTACCGAATTTTCAAATCATATGTGCTATAATAAATACAAATGAATTTGGAGCTGTAATATTATGGCAAAAAGTGATATATCGGTGATAATACCTACAAAAAATAATAAGTCAAGGACCTCCGCTGTAATTGAAAAACTGTCGGCGGAAAATGAAAATATTAAGATAGAATTTATAGTTATAGACATGGATTCCTCTGACGGAGGAGTACTGGATGTTCTGAATGTTATAAAGAATAGGGGTCTATCGGGCTATGTTATACAAAGCGGTGGAGGAACAGTAAGCTCCGCCTTGAATACGGGTATATATAAGGCAAGCGGAAAATACATCACGTTTGTTTATCCATCAAGACTTTATAAGAATTACATTTTCGAATATTTTTCTCTTGCGGAGGAAAAGTCTGCTGATTTTATATTTGCCGCCCCTGAAACCAATCAAGGCAACAGAATACTTATTTCGGACGGAGTGACAGGTGCGGATGTAGCCGTCAGCCTTATACGTTCTTCGATAGTAATGGATTTTACCGCTGTGATGTTCAACAGACAATTTCTCATAGATAACGAAATACACTTTTACGAGGATTGCAGATTGGGCTATGCGGAGGCATTTATCTACAACGCTCTTTTACGCTCGCCAAAGGTTGCATTTTCAAAAATAAATCCCGAAAGGGATTATCTTAACGAATCTGTTAAGGATACACCATGCGCAGGCAATAATTGTTTTGAGCGTCTGGATGCAATGATAAAGGTATTTTCGTCTGCTAAAGAATATCATAAGGACGACATGGTTCTCCTTGAGGCACTGGAATACCAAAAGCTTCCGTCCATTATTATGAATTGCATAGATAAGCTTTTATCTGAGGGCTTCAGGGCTTCATCAATCAAGAAGCTTATGAAAAATAAGGGCTACGACAGATATCTTGACTTTTCAAAATATACAACTGCCGATCTACGAAATAAAATTCTAATTTGGAAAACCGTACCGTGGTTTTATAAGCCGTGATAAACGAAGCTGCTGCACTGTCATTGTGCGGCAGCTACTCTTTTTATGCTAAGTTGTATAATGAAATGTCATCAAATTACAAAAAAAGACATACTCATATTGTCGGCTTGTGTTACAATGTAAAGTGAAAAACCAATAATGACTTAGGCAAAATATGAGTCAAATATATAACGCGCCAATATCAGAAAAGATAAACACCTAAATCGCAAAGAAAGAGTAAAATCAAAAGAGAACTGAAACGAGTATTGATGTTACTTATGATAACAGCGATGTATTTATGTTTTCTGCCTCTTTTTCTTGCAAAAAATCGGGAATTATTGTATGATAAATAAAGTATAAAGCATGAAAGGAACATAGCTATGGATTACAAATTGTTTCAAAAGGCTGACAGAGAGCTTATTTATTACGGAATATACCATAAAGAGTTTGAAACTCAGGACGGAGGGGATATTCTCAGCAATATACGGCAGAAATTTTTTGAAACACGAAACAAACAGAAGAATCGCAGTACCTATAATATTATGGGTACGATTTATCGCTGCTCATATAATATGGAGGAGGGTAAGCCTCTGAAATGGAAAAAGCTTATCGGCTCGCAGCTTGCGGAATATTCCGTTATAAGTGAGGACGGTTATTACGTGGAAACTGTGGATAAGGAAAGACATCCTTATAAAAAGGCGTATTACGATAATTCTCATAATCTTCTGAGAGTTGAGTTTTACTCCAAAAATGACAGGAAAAACCCGATTTGCACCGTTACGCCCTCGTCTGACGGAGAAAGAAGCGTTCTGGTCAGAAAAAGTAACGGCTTGACTGATGTTCTATATCCGTTTGAACAGGTGGTAGATAAGGGACTAACGGAGAGATTGAATCATATTTGCGGAGAGCCGCAGATATTCTGCCGTACAAACAGCGGAAGCTATTATTTCTGTAATGAGCCGGAGTCTGTGTTGCGGCAGACAGAGCTTGATAAAATGCTTGAAAGTGAAAACTCACCGGAGGTTATTGAGATTTTTGAGCCGGCATTTGACATAAATGACATTGAGCTTAATGAGAATAAGAAATCCGATGAATACTCAGATGATGATGAGAGCAGCTTGTATGACAGGATAAATTCTTTGGAGGATGCTGTTTCTGTGGCTGGCAACGAAACAAATGAAAAAAGTCCGCTGTCTGATCTGAGCGAAAAAGCAGATGATTCCGACAGTGATAATTCATCCTGCACATTTACAAGCGAATGTCCGTATGAAAACACGGAAAAGCTTATAATCGAATCGGGAGACAGTAAGTATTACTACTACGGAAATGTTACAGACGATAAACGCAGCGGTGTCGGAAGAACGACAATGTCTGACGGGAGAACAGCCTATGAGGGGGGCTATAAGGAGGACAAGCGTGACGGCTTCGGAGTATATTACTATAAATCCGGAAAGCTATGCTATGTAGGATCGTGGAAGCAAAATAGACGTGAAGGCATGGGAATAGCCTTTTCTCCTAATGACGGAAGTGTTTATATCGGAAGTTGGCATGATAACGAAGCCACGGGAATAGGTGCAAGCTTTGATAATGAAGGAAAGCTTGTTTATCTTGGAAAAACAAAGGAAGGAAAGAGAAACGGCGCAGGTGTTACATATTCGACTGAAGGAGATAATTTCTTTATAGGAAAATATAAGGACGGCATATTTCTCGGCACAGGTACCCAATTTGACAGTGAAGGAAATATGCTGTATGTGGGAGGATATGAGGATAATGTCAGGGTCGGCTCGGGAATATCCTACAATGCCGACGGCTCAGTATGCTATAGCGGTGAGTGGAAAGACAATCAATATAACGGAAAGGGTATACTTTATCTTGATAACGGCGCTATTTTGAGAGGTTACTTTAAAAACGGTAAAGCAGAAGGCAAATGCATCCTTGCCGACCGTACAGGACAGCTTATATATATGGGCGGTTTTTCAAATAATATGTATAACGGTGCGGGCAGATTGTTTTTTGAAGGCGGGGCATATGTTGAAGGACGCTTTGCTGACGGTGAGCCCACGGGCATTTTCAACGAATATGACGGAGACAGCCATCTTGTATACTGCGGTGAATGGAGCAATATGCACAGAAACGGAAGGGGAGTCGAATATGTAAACGGAGAAAAGGTATATGACGGCAGCTTTGTAAATTCAGTTTATGAGGGCAGCGGAAAGCTGTACAGAAACGGAGTACAGGTTTATATCGGAGAATTCAAAAACGGTATGCGCTGCGGTATCGGAACGGAATATAACGGAGACGAGGTTATATATTCCGGAATGTGGGAAAACGATTTTTACAGCGGTTGCGGAATACTCTATGAAAACGGTATTGCAAGATATGTGGGAGAGTTTAAAGACGGCAAACGCCATGGCAGAATAAATGAGGTATATGACGGCAGGGTAAGGAGAAAATGTATATACGGTGATAATATACTTACATATATGTGTGAATATTCTGAGGATAATACAATAGTATATTTCGGAAATATGACAGATGGCAAAAGAAACGGAATGGGATGTTCTTATAACGGCGAGTGTGAAAAGGAATTTGAGGGTATATTCAAAAATGACATACCTGAAAAGACCATGCAGGTATTTTATAAAAGTCTTGATAATCTTCCCGAATGTGACCGTCTAAGTGGTACGGAATATGAAAAGTACAGAATTGCTCCCGAATATGCTATTGATATGGATTATGCCGACGGAAAATATACAGGCTGTCTTTCTAAAGGGATCCCTGAGGGCAGGGGAACGGTATTATTCTGCGACCATAGATATACGGGAATATTCTCGAAAGGCTCAGCAGAGGGCAAGGGGGTAATATATATGAGTGACGGCAGGATTATAAGGGGAAAATTCAGCACAAGACCTTTCAAAGGAAGCAAAAGACTTAAATTTACCAATATGACATATTATGGAATTGAAGATTAAGAGGAGGTAAAAATGTCAACATTATACATATCAGACCTTGACGGAACATTACTTGATAAAAATGCAAAGCTCTCCGAAAAAAGTGCAGAAATAATAAGGAATCTTATAAAAAGAGGTTTGCTTTTTACTGTTGCAACAGCACGCAGTCTGAGTTCAATCAAGATACTTGATAAGCTTGAACTAAAGCTTCCGTGTGTACAGCTTAATGGAGTACTTATATATGACTTTTCAAAAGGCAAGTATATTGACTGTAATTCGATTGAGCTTACGGTTGCAAGAAAAGTAATTGAAATATTACGCAGACACGACAGAACTTCTTTTGTATATAAGGTTGATGATGAATACGGGATACACGTTGAATTTGAAAAGTTGTGGAACGAGCCTGAGAGAAATTTTTTTGAAGCCAGGCGGAACAGCGATTATAAAAGCTTCAATAAAATTGACAATATAGAAATAAACGAAAATGACAAGGTCATATACTTTACAATGGTAGACAGCTATGCAAGACTTTTACCTATACACGAGGAGATAGCGGAAACTGACGGTGTACGCTCGATACTTTACAGTGATAATTATTCCGATTTATATTATCTGGAAATATTTTCAAGTGCAGCTTCAAAGGCTGACGGAATGTTAAGGGTGAAAGAAATGGTCGGTGCTGACAAGGCGGTAGCTTTCGGGGATAATTATAATGACCTTGATATGCTGAAAAATGCAGATATAGCCGTTGCTGTGAGTGATGCAAGGGAGAAAGTAAAAAAAGCTGCCGATATAGTTATCGGCAGAAGCTATGAGGACGGAGTGGCTGAGTTTTTGTTAAATGAAAGGTTTTGATTAAAGTAAGTCCGTTAACAACGGCTTTATTACTTTTTCTTTTTTGTTCGAGTAATATGCCGCATAATATCTCTCACCTGTTACTAAGCGGATGTTATCAAGTTTTTTGCTCTCCACGGCTTTGAAATTCATACTTAGACCCGAACCGTCAATTTTTGAAAAACATTCCTTTATAGACCAAAGACGCACAAGCTCCCTGTTTTTTTCTTCAGCATCTTCAATCTTCTCTATTTTGGCAAGCTCTTTGGGAGAGCAATAATATTTTGCCGTATTCAGGCTGATTTTACGGAATTCAGCTATATCGACGGCAGTTTCCCTGTCGGATAGGATACAGGCACATGAATTTCGTGAGTGACTCAGGTTGAAGAATATTTTATCGTTGTCTTTCAGATATGGTTTTCCGTTTTTTTTGAATATAAATTCCGGTGTTATATCCATGTTGTATTCATATTTCAGTGCATATCGCAGAAGAAGATATACGGAGGCCGAGTTGATTCGAGCTGCTGACTTTCTGAGGGAATCTATTTTTTGCAGCCTTTGCAGGCTGAGATGCTTATATGATGAGGATATAAATCCCTCGTCGAGTCTGTCCGTATCTTCCAGTATATAAACCATTCCCAAATTACCTCCAAGAAAAATGCTTGAGCTGATACCGGTAAGAATAATTTTTTTAGTGTATGTATATGCAGAATCTTATTTCTATCCGGTTAAATCAGAGTCCATATTTGATTTTATCAATCAATTTATATTATGTCAAATAAAATGAAAAAATTTTGTTGAAATTTTATGAATCATAATATTATATTCAAATTTTAACAAAAATTCGGTACAAAATACCGTTTATGTTTACAATTTTGTAATTCAAGGGAACATTAATAGGTAAAAACTTGCAATTTGTGTATTTATTATGTTATAATGCTTTGAGTAGTCTATGTTTGTTCGGTTGACAGACAGTAATTTTGATTTTTTGGGCCGCCCGGCCTCCGTACAACCGGGTTGCTGTTAAATAAGGATGTTTGTACGGGAAAGGCGGTATAAATATGACACAGCTTTGTTTGGGATGTATGAAAGAAAATCTCGGCGAGCAAATTTGCCCGTTTTGCGGTTTTGACCGTTCAAGCGAGCAGCCGGCACCGTTTTTGCCTCTCGGTGTAAAGCTTCAGGAGGATAACTATCTTGTAGGCAGGAGAATAGACAATAATCTGGAAGGAACAAGATATATAGCTTACAGTGAGGCGATGGGGTCTCCTGTTATCATTCATGAGTTCATGCCTGCCGGAATCTGCGGAAGGGCAAAGGGTAAGACCAATGTAGTTATACGCGAGGGTTTTGAGGAAAGATATAAAGAGATTAATGATAAGTTCCTCAGCTATTACAGAACGATTGCAAGAATGCGTGAATTAACTGCGGTTGCGCCCATTTTTGATATCTTTACCGAGAACGGTGTGTCATACACTGTTGAAGAATTTTATGATTCCATACCTTTTACCGAGTATATCGAGCGCAGGGGGGGAAGCGTTGACTGGAATACAGCACGTCAGCTCTTTATGCCGCTTATTTCGGCACTTTCCACACTTCACTCCGCGGGAATAGGACACTATGCGGTATCTCCGGAGAATATTGTTGTGACTACGTCGGGCAAGCTCAGATTGATTGGTTTTGCTATTGATGATATAAGACGTTCCGGTACTAATTTTGAGCCGGAGCTGATGGACGGCTGCGCAGCAATGGAGCAGTACATGGACGGCGCAGAGCTTTCTGAGGCTACCGATATATACGGCTTTACGGCGACATTGTTCTATGCGCTTACTGGCAGGCTGCCTGAAAACAGTTGTGACAGAAAGCTGGACGGAAAGCTTCCGATACCTACGTCTGTATTTAAGCGACTTCCGTCTCATGTGGTCACTGCCCTTGCGGGAGGACTTCAGGTTTCTCCGAAAAAGCGTATACAAACCTTTGAGGAAATGCGCACGCATCTTTCGGCTGCTCCGACGGTAAAGGCAATGCGTACAGAGGCTAACAGGAATGCCATGCAAAGTCAGGCTGCAAATAAATACACTCCGAAAAAGGGCGGTGTGCCCGGATATGCATGGGGTGTGCTTTCAGTTCTTACCTGCTTGCTTATCCTTGCTGTCGCGGGTATTTTGTGGATATATCAGCATCCCTCAAGCAGCTTTGGTTTTGTTGTAAATAATCAGGAGGAATCCAGCGAATCTTCCGTTGAGGAGAGCATTGACCCCAATATGATATTTATTCCGAATCTTGTCGGACAGAATTATAACGATATAGTTGCCAAGCAAAGTGCCGAATCAGACTATCTTGTTATCAAGGCGAATGAAGATGTATTCAGCGAAAAATACAAGGAAGGGGAAATTGCGGAGCAAAGTCCCGAGGTCAATACCAAGGCTAATAAGAGAGTTACAATAGTTGTAAAGGTAAGTAAGGGCTCTGCGAACAGAGAGCTTCCCGTAATTGCCGGACAGTCTGTCGAAACCGTTGTAAACTCGCTCAATGAACAGGGGTTCATAGCTTCTCCGGGCAGTTATATAGCGAGTGATACGGTTGAAAAGGGTAAGGTAATCGGTTACGAGAATTATAATGCGGGCGATTCGGCTCCGTACGGTGCAAAAATAAGTATTAATATTTCTACCGGTCCCGAAACCTCACAAAACTGAATCAACGGAGTACAGTGTATGCTGTGCTCCGTTTTATTAAACAGAAAAGCACCAATGCAGATTATGCAATGATGCTTTATCAGTTTAGCTTTTTGATTTTTTCCTCCGTCTTTTGTATCAGATTGTAGAGGGATGGCGCAAGACCCGGAAATTGCTTTGAAATAACGTCAGGAGAAAGGGCGGGTGCGGATGATGCGTTGATACCCCGGAATCCGTCCGCAGGCTTTCCGTCGGAAATCTGCTTTGCATTGGTTTCAATAACAGCCTGAAGTGCAGAGGAAAGGCCGGAATACAGTTCAGGCATTACTGAAAACATTGCCTGGGGATTTTTGGGATTTGAGGAATATATCGTTCTGAGCATTTTATATACCGAAACCATAAGGTAGGACGATATCTCATTGGTAAGCCCCTTGTTGTTTGCACGTGACAGAAGCTCATAGATAATATCTATGGAATTTAGTATAAGCTTTTTATTCAGTGAAACAAGAGTATTTACCCTGTTCTCGTCATCCTGGGCGGAGGTTTCAGTTTCGGGTATGTCGTCGATTTTTATGGTCGCTCCTGCCCTGTCGGGAGTCCGTCCCAAAAGATAGTCGCATGAAACATTATAGTAATCGGCTATATGAATAACGAAATCAAGTCCGCATTCTCTTATTCCTTTTTCATAGTGTGAGAGCAGAGCCTGTGAGATCCCCAGTTCAAGAGCAGCCTGTTTCTGGCTGAGCCCACGCTCCTTGCGAAGCAGGGTAATTATTCTCGGAAAATCATTATTCATATTCCACCTCTTGACTTAAAAAAATTGCGGTTCTGACGGCTGTACAAAAAATATTCTAATGTATGCGGTATATTTTGACATTGTACGACCTATAAACAGCAAGTAAATTATATACCATTTAAAACAATTTGTAAAGTTTTTTTTGAATATTTTGTTATTTTATTTAATGTATATTATTTTTTAGGGAGATGTATAAAATGCAGTCATATGTTATAAATCTTATAAGACATGGAGCTGTTGAAGAGACACTTAAGGGCAAATATATCGGAGTGACCGATGTTAGCCTGTCAAAAAAGGGCAGAGAGGACCTTTTGGGTATAAGGGAGGGTATAGGCTATCCTTGTCCTCAAAGATTATACAGCAGTCCGCTTTTGCGCTGTATTGAAACCTGTGAGATAATTTATCCCGATATGGATATACAAAAGATAAATGCATTTTCCGAATGTAATTTCGGTCAGTGGGAGGGAAAAAGTGCTGCTGAGCTTGTGAGTGACAAGAGGTTTGCAGATTGGCTGCAAAATTCGGACAAAACACCTCCGCCCGGGGGTGAAAGCGGAAAGGAATTTGCGTCGAGGATAAGCAGGGCTTTCGAGAGATTGGTGGAAACTATGTCGGCTGAAGGGATTACCAATTCCTCTGTTGTTACTCATGGGGGTGTAATTATGACTGTACTTGCCCTTTACGGACTGCCTCAGGCACCGAGCCACCAATGGAGAATGGATAACGGTTACGGCTTTTCCGTCCGTGTTAATCCGTTTTTATGGATGAGAGACAGGGTTGTTGAGGTATTTGATACCTGTCCTGCGGCTCCTGAGCGTGAATATTGATTTATTTCTGTTGAATTAGATTTACAATCATATTTTTAAAGGCTCTTGAAATTTAGGGGATAAAGTTATATAATAAGCATTGGACATTAATATGGTTACAGATATTTAAAGGAGAGGTTATTTATGACAAGGATTGATATTTTTTCAGGCTTTCTCGGAGCAGGAAAGACTACCCTTATAAAAAAGCTGATAAAAGAGGGATATAAAAACGAGCAAATTGTTCTTATTGAAAACGAATTCGGAGAAATAGGAATAGACGGCGGATTTCTCAAGGAAGCAGGTATTCAGATAAATGAGATGAATTCCGGCTGCATTTGTTGCTCACTTGTCGGAGATTTCAGGGAGGCGCTTAACAAGGTGCTTGAGCAATATCATCCCGACAGAATTCTTATCGAGCCCTCGGGCGTCGGTAAGCTTTCCGATGTTATAAATGCCGTAAAGAGCGTTACAACCGCTGAAGTTGAGCTCAATAGCTTTATAACGGTTGCCGACGCGTCAAAGGTAAAGGTTTATATGAAAAACTTCGGTGAGTTTTATAACAATCAGATTGAGTTTGCAAGCACAATAATTCTGAGCAGAACACAGAATATTTCTGATGAAAAGCTTGCAAAGGCTATCGAGCTTATCAGGCAGCATAATACTAAGGCTTCAATCGTTACGACTCCGTGGGACGAGCTTACGGGTGAGCAGATTCTTTCTGCGACTGACGGCAAGGCTCTTTTGACTGTTGATGATGTGGAGCCGGAAGAAGAACATCATCATCATGAGCATGATGATGACCACGACCATGACCATCACCACCATGAGGACGGTGAAGAGTGTCATGACCATGACCATCACCACCATGAGGACGGTGAAGAACATCATGACCACGACCACCACCATGAGGATGGCGAGGAGTGTCACTGTCATGACCACGAGCATCATCACCATCATCATGCGGATGATGTATTTACAAGTTGGGGCGCTGAAACTGCTAAAAAATTTACTGAGGAAGAAATAAGAAAAATTCTTGAAGAACTTTCCGACAGTGAAAAGTATGGAGTTGTTTTGAGAGCTAAGGGAATAGTTGCCGCCCAGGACGGAAACTGGATACATTATGACTTTGTCCCGGAGGAAATATCTGTAAGAAGGGGTTCAGCCGACTATACCGGCAGGATATGTGTTATCGGTTCAAAGCTGAACGAGGAGGAGCTTAAAAAGCTTTTCGGAATATGAATGGAGTTGAAATGAATTGACTGAGATACCTGTATACCTTTTTTTAGGTTTTCTTGACGGAGGTAAAACCAAATTTATTCATGATACGCTTTCGGACGAACGCTTCCAGGCGAATGAAAGAACTCTTTGTATTCTTTTTGAAGACGGAGAAGAGGAGCTTGATACCTCACAGTACAAGGGAGGCAGCAGGGTTACTGTTGTCGTTGCGGGGGGAAAGGAAAATCTGACGAGAAAATTCCTTGAAGATTGTCTTAAGAGCAGCAAAGCCGAAAGGGTAATGATAGAATATAACGGAATGTGGCTTTTACAGGAGCTTGCTGCTGTTCTTCCGATAAACTGGCAGATCTATCAGATAATGATGTTTGCCGACGCAGACAGCTTTTTAAGCTATAATAACAATATGCGGCAGCTTGTGTACGATAAGCTTAATGCTGCGGAGGTCGTTTTCTTTAACCGATGTGATAAGGATATTGATAAAATGCCGCTTCATTCAATCGTGCGTGCTGTAAGCAGGCGTACCGCCATTGTATACGAATACAAGGACGGTACGATTGAGAACGATACCATTGAAGACCCTCTGCCTTACGATATAGACGCTCCTGTCGTTGAGGTTAAGGATGACGATTTTGGATTGCTTTATCTTGACGCCATGGAGAAGCCGGAAAATTATAACGGAAAGACCGTACAATTCAAGGCTCTTGTGGCAAGAAACCCAAAACTTCCGAAAGGCTCGTTTGTGGGAGGACGTTTTGTAATGGCGTGCTGTGCGGAGGATATCCAGTATGCCGGATTTATGTGCAGATGGAAAAAAGCCGATACACTAAAAAATAAGGGTTGGTATTTAGTTACTGCCGAGGTCAGAGCAGAAAAGGACAGAATGTTCAACGGAGAAATCGGTCCGATGTTTTATGTAACAGATGTCAAGCCGGCTGTGAAACCGGAGGAAGAAACGGTATATCTTTCATAGAATCATAATAATTTAAAATACCTCTGCGCCGCTATGGTGCAGAGGTATTTGTTTAAGATAAATAGGTGCTGTTACGGTTTAATCCTAATTATTTCCAAAGACGAATTCGTAAAGCCGTTCATTTTCAAGCTCCGAATCATCAATTTGCAATGCTTCTCCCGTTTCATTCCAGACATCATAATAGTTATCGCTTGTCGGAATACGGTGTTCACTGCGCTCAAATTTCAGAGCTGACAGAAGATCCAGACCCTTTCCCAATAAAGTAAATGAATCCATATTTGTGGTGAGATATTCCGACGATGAGTATAGCGCAGCCATCAGCCTTATAGGGTCGGAGCCTTTTAACTTTGACAAAATGGTATCAATGACAATTCTTTGCCTTTTGGTTCTGTCAAAGTCAGAGCCCGCACTGTCCCTGTCACGAGCATACCATAAAGCCTGTCTGCCGTTGAGATGAACAAGTGTTACATATTCGTCATTGTCATTATAATCATATTCATAGCTGTCAGGATCAAGCTCGGTTTCAGTATCAACCTGCTTATTGCGGTAGCTTTGCCAGTTAATATATTGAATTTCATCATACGTAAGCTCAAGCTCAATTCCTCCGAGTGAGTCCACTATATCGGTGAAGCTGTTGAAGTCAACTATCATATAATTATCGATTTTTATACCAAAATTATATTCTACTGTTTCCGTTGCAAGCTTTGCACCGCCTATGGCATATGCTTCGTTCAGTTTAGCATAATAATAGCCGGGAATATAAATATATATATCACGCATAAATGAGGTTTGTTTCAGCAAATTGCGGTTTTTATCAATCGTAAGAAGTATCATTGTATCCGCGCGTCCGTATACACCCTCCTGATGATTATCCTCCCCGAAAATAAGTATATTTTCAATATTTTTTTCACTTCTTAGGACTATTCCGTCATTTTCAGCTATTGAATGGTCGGGGTTTTCATCAGAATGGTTGACTCTTGCAAGTACCAATATTATAAAGACAGCAATAATCAGAACCAATACCGCCAATATAATAAGTATAGCTTTTACAATTTTTCCGAATACCCCTTTTTTATTTTTCCCGGACTTATGACTGCCGATAGGCTCTCTGTTTTTATTATAATATTCATCTTCATCATATTCGTCCTGTAAATAGTTTGGCTCGTATTTATTTGTGTCATCGGCATAAAAGCCGTCGCCGTAATCGTCAGAACTGTTGCTGTAAATATCCCTGTCGGACATCAATTATACCTCCTGAAAAATCGGACACAGTGCCGGGCATAATATCTGCCGGGCACTGTGTCCGGATTTTTTATTTTATGACGGTTTAAATGGGTTTTCATTTCCGAATACATAGGTCGCAATTTTTTCTCTGAAAGCGTCCCAATCGGTTATAACAATGAAGTTCAGCTTTTCTCCGTTTATAATATAGTCCTCATAGGTGAAATCCTGGGTTATCATATTAACATCAGGTGCTGACTGTGAAACTATATCGTATCTGAGATATTTGGTAATATTAGCAGCAAGTGTTGTAAGCTCAGAAGCCTTTATATTGGTCGTAATCATAGGACCTATTTCATATATAACATTCATAATGGTGGCAAAATCTGATTTTTTAAGGTCGTTTATCATAATGGTGATAACATCCCTCTGACGTTCTGTACGGACATAATCGTCACCGCTGCAAATACCCTCTTCACCTCTGTTTCTTGCGTGCCACAATGCCTGACGCCCGTTGAGGTGTACGGTTGCGACTTCCAAGCCTTCATCGTTAGTAGTGTAGGTGTAGCTGTATGCATTAAGCTCATTTCTTGTATCCGCCTGATGGTTTTTCCATGTCTGCCAGTCTATATAGTCGACCTCTTCCTGTGAAAGCTCAATATCAATTCCGCCGAGCTTATCAATAATATTTTTAAAGCTGTTAAAATCCACTATTGCATAACGGTCTATCTGTATACCGTAATTGAGTTGTATGGTGCGTACTGTAAGCTCCGCTCCTCCATAGGAGAAGGAATGTGTAAGCTTTGTATTTCCGTACCCCGGAATATTTACATAGGTATCACGCATGAATGAGAGAAGCTTAAGCTTCTTGTTCTTCGTATCAATAGAAATTAATATCATCGTGTCGGAATTGCCGCTGGTCTGATTATATCTTGTATCCGCACCTATAAGCAGTATATTAAGAACCTGTCGATCGTTAAGCAACTCACCTTCATAGGTATCCATACTTTGTTCCTTCACTGTTGACTCCTGTGCTGATACCTTACTCACAGTCGATGATTCAGGAACACTGTTGTCTATGGCCTGATAATTTATTCTTGCCGTAAACATATAATACACCACAAGAAGTACTATTCCTGAAATTATGAAAAGCGATGAAAGAAAAATTGTAGAAATATTTATTATAAGACGTTTTCTCGGAATTCTTCTTTTTTCTTCGGGCTTTTGTTGCTGCGGTTTTTTATCCGGAGACTTGGAAGAAGAGGGAGAGGTCTGTCTTGTTTTTTCTTCTTGCTGAAAATATACATATTTCTTTTTGTTATCATAAAATACCACCTCGTTATCTGAGGAAGTGTTACCGTTATCTTTTTTTGTTAATTTAGAATCTACATTTTCTTTATCATCAGACATAATAAAATCTCCTTAAAAGGCAGTTTATTTCTAATACGATTATTATAAAATAGTTTTGTCAAATATTCAAATGAAATTCAAAAAAACAGCAGGATTAATATATTTTACAATAAAAATACATATTGCTTGTATATTTTTACAGTGAAATATGCTGTTCGTCAAGGGAAAGACTGTATGAAGGAATAAAATCACGCATAAAAATATTGACCTCTTCCATATCAAGACTGCGTATATACTCAAGTATCTGTTCCTTTGCCTTAGCAAATTCGTTATTTCCCATCTGTTCTTCCTCAATACATTTTACCAATGCGGAGATCTTATCTGCCGCTTTGACAAGTGCAATAAGATGTTCATCCTCATTTTCATGTATTATAAGCTTTTCGTATTCCTCTTTCATATAATCGGGCAATGTTGATAAAAGCTGCCTTGAAGCCTCCAACTCAATATCCGCATATGCTTTTCTCAGGGTTTTGCTTGAATATTTTATCGGAGTAGGAAGGTCTCCGGTAATTATTTCCGTGCAGTCATGAAAAAGCGCTACAGCTGCCGCACGTTCGGGATCGGTATTTCCGCCGAGCTTTTTATTGTTGATAACACAAAGGGCATGGGCAATCATAGCGACAGTAAGGCTATGCTCGCTTATATTTTCAAGTCTTGTATTGTTCATAAGCGACCAGCGATTAATATATTTCATTCTAGACATTATTGCAAAAAAATGATAACTTTCCATATTCGCTCCTCTTTCATTAACATTTATGATTTTTCTTATCTAAAATAACACATTTTTATACATATTACAAGTCTTTTTATAAAATCGTAACAACGGGTTGAATTTCCCTTTTTTTTGTGTTAATATTTTGATTGTGAAAGAGGGGGAGTTACTTGGCAGGGTTTAATGAATGTGAAAGCTGTACCTACTACACCTATGACGAGGATTCGGAAGAATACTGTTGTCTTGTTACGCTTGATGAGGACGAATATTATGCGCTTGTCAGCGGAAATTATAGGAATTGTCCCTATTTTCGCAATGATGATGAATACGGTATCGTCAGAAAACAAATGTAAAGGGAGTTTTTTTATGTCTTTTATTATCAATATGATTTGCGGAGCAATAATAGGAATTGCCAATATAATTCCCGGTGTAAGCGGCGGTACGATGGCGGTTATGCTCAATATTTACGATAAGCTCATTTCCTCGGTAACGGAGCTGAGGAAGAATTTCAAAAAAAGTGTATTGTTTCTTATACCTGTCGCAGTCGGAGGCGGAGTGGGAATAGTTGCCTTTTCAAAGCTGCTTGAATATCTCCTTGACTCTCATCCGATGCCCACGTTCTTCTTTTTTATCGGACTTATAGCAGGAAGTCTTCCGCTTGTTTTCAGGAAGGCATCCGAAACAAAATTCAGACCTGTTTCAATTATTCCTTTTGTAATTTTCTTTATTATTATGGCAGTATTGGCATTTGTAAATACAGATGAAGCAGAGGTAGGAAATACCATGCTCGAAATGAATGTAATGAATTGGTTTTATCTGTTTTTCGGCTCGATTCTTGCTGCAATGTGCATGATAATACCCGGGGTGAGCGGCTCAATGATACTTATGATGATAGGTCTTTATCCTACCGTACTGATATCAATATCTCACCTTACAAAAACGCCGTTAGATTCCATTATTGTATTAATTCCTGTCGGTTTAGGTGTAATAATTGGCATATTCGGAGGAGCTAAGCTGATTGATATTTGTATAAAGAAATTTCCACAGCCTACATTTTACGGGATTATGGGACTTATGGCGGGCTCGCTTATATCGCTTTACAGAAATTCGGGTTTTGAATTTAACATTGAGGGATATATCTCAATAGCCGTTCTTCTTGCAGGCTTTGGTATTTCGATACTTTTCGGAAGCAAGAAGCTTGCCGATTTTATTGAAAGCAAGAAAACCGTGAAATCCCGGAAAAAGAAAAATTAAATATGAACGAGGGACTTTTATTTGGTTTATTAAGGCCGAATATATAGTCCCTTTTATTGTACACATTTTAAAAAATATTTTTTCATATATCGGAATATGCTATAATAATATTACATAATCCATAGGCGGTGATATAAATGAAATTATTTCATTTGTCCGATTTACATATCGGAAAGACAGTCAACAATTTTTCAATGATTGACGAACAGGCGTATATCCTCGGAAAAATACTGGAGGATATAAAAAGGGAAAAACCCGAAGCCGTGCTTATTTCAGGTGATGTCTATGACAGGAGTAATCCTTCAATTGAAGCAGTAAGGCTTCTCGGAAGCTTCCTTACATATCTTGCGGAAAATGATCTTGATGTTATATTGATAAGTGGAAATCATGATTCATCGGGTCGACTTTCGTTTTGCTCGGAGCTTATCAAAAGAAGCAGAGTATATATTCATAGCGTTTTTAACGGATATCAGAAACCGATTGTTCTTTCCGATGAATACGGGAATATAAATTTCTATACCGTTCCGTTTATAAGGATAACCGATGTCAATAATGCTTATGATACGGATATAACCGATTATACCGAAGCTTTCGGGCTTGTTGTAAAAAATATGAATCTGAATAGGTCGGAACGCAATGTTCTGTTATCGCACCAATTTGTTGCCGGAGCATCATTTTCAGAATCGGAGGAGGCATCTTCTGTGGGCGGACTTGACTGCATATCGGAAATTGTATACGAACCGTTCGATTATGTCGCTCTCGGTCATATACACAGGGCACAGGGATTTAATAGCAACAGGATAAGGTATTGCGGTACACAGCTTAAATATTCTGTCAAGGAAGTGAATCAGAATAAATCATATACCGTTATAACACTCGGAGAAAAGCACGGCGAAAATCTGTGTGATATTGATATACGAACTGTTCCTCTCATACCCAAGCATGATATGATAAGCATAGAGGGTAGTTTTGAGGATATTATTTCAGCAAAACTCAATGAAAACGGTATAATATCCGATGATTATGCATATATCACCCTCACGGACAAGGGTTATATTGATGATGCGGCAATTAAGCTGAGAAAGCTTTACCCACGGCTTATGAGCGTAGACTATAAAATGAGTGAACAGAATTGGAATATAAATATGTCCGATTCGGGAGAAACAACAGGTCAGCGTTCACCGTTTGAGATGTTTTCGGACTTTTTCACTACCGTCAATAACGGTGAGGGAATGAATGATTCTCAGATGGATATTTTAAATAAGGCAATCAAGGAAGTATGGGGGGAATAATAATGAAACCTATAAAGCTTGTATTATCTGCATTCGGTCCTTATCTTAACAGGACAGAAATTGATTTTTCACGGATAGGGGACAGCGGAATATATCTGATTACAGGCGATACCGGAGCAGGAAAAACCACGATTTTTGAGGCAATAAGCTATGCACTGTACGGCGAAACCGTAAGCGGAAGCGACAGAAGTGCATCAATGCTGAGAAATAAAGGTGCGGATTCTTCCACAGAAACCTTTGTAGAACTTCACTTTATGGAAAAAGGACAGGAGTACGTCATATACAGGTCGCCTAAGTATCAGGTTAATAAAAGAAAAAAAACAAGCAAAATCGGTGCAGACGAAAATCATAGCGTTAATCATGGCAGCAAGCTTGAATTAAGGTGTATAAGCGAAGGAGAGGTCTATACAAAGGAAAGGGAAGTAACTGCAAAGATTGAAGAAATTATCGGTATTGAAAAAAAGAATTTCAAAAAAATCTGCATGATTGCACAGGGCGAATTTATGGATGTTATTTGCGAAAGCACGGAAAATCGCAAAGAAATTCTGAATGATGTATTCGGCACAGTTATATATGAAGAGTTAAGGGACAAGCTCAGGCAGTATAAAGCTGATGCGGAAAAAAGAAAGGATGAACTTTTGAGTGAGCTTTCGGCAGCGTTGATGCTTATTTCGTGTGACAATGAAAGTGAATATCATACAGAAGTAAACGCCAAAATTTCTCTCGGAATTACATCAGCGGAGGATGCTGACAGAATAATTAAGCTACTGGAGGAAGTGATTCGGGAGGATGAAGAAAAATACGATAATCTGCAAAAACGGATTAATGATAACAGGGGCAAGGATGAGGAAATAAAGAAAAAGCTGCATACTGCCTCGATAGTGATTGGTTACGAAAATGAGCTTAACGAAAATACCGAAAAACGAAAAAGGCTGGAAGCTGAAAAGCCCATATGGGAGGATAGGTATAATAAAGCCAAAGATAATCCCGAGCGTGCATCGGAATTTGAGGGGAAAGCGAATATTATCCTGTCAAGAATTGAAGATTATGATAAGCTTGATGAGCTGTCGAACGAATATGAGAGGGCAAAAAAGTGCGAAGATAAATGTAATGCCGAACTGGATTCTTTAAATGAAAGGATTCAGGTGCTTAATAAGGATATTATAGCCTCCGATAATCGTCTTGAGGAGCTTGAGGGTGTTGAAGCCAAGCGCGAAGCAAAAAAAGCGGAGTACGAAAAAATAGTTGAAACGGGAAAGGCTCTTAGTGCGCTGTCCGGAGAATATAAGGAAAGCAATGATCTAAAAATAATTGCTGAGCAGGATAAAAAGGCATATGAGGAGTCAAGAAACAAATATACCCGGCAAAACGAATTATATGAACAGATGCATACGGCGTTTCTTGACGACCAGGCAGGCTTGCTTTCACAGCAGCTTGAGGATGGCAAGCCATGTCCTGTATGCGGTTCAACTAACCACCCTGCTCCGGCAAAACAAAAACAGGGTGCTCCGTCAAAGGAGGAAGTTGAAAAAGCAAGGATAAAAACCGCAAGACTTAACGAACAGAGGGAAAAAGACAGCAATAAATGTGCTGATAGCAGGGCGAAATCGGAAAGCTCATATCTTAACATGAGAAAAAAAGCAGATGAGTTATTCGGTGAATATATTGAGGACGAATCGCTGGGCTACTATATTGCAAAAACTCTCTCAGACCGCCGGAATAATGCCTTAAGCGTTAAAAGAGAGATTCAAAAATTTTCCGGAATGATTGAAGAAAAGGAAAAGTTAAAAGAATCGGTTGCGGATAAGAGGACAGAATGTGATCGTATAAATAAACGAATAGTTATACTTACCGGAGAGGCAAAGGTGCAATCAGAAAAGGCAGACGCCGCATTAAGGCAAAAATCCGAGCTTAAGATTACACTTGAATACAAGTCAAAAGCAGAGGCTCAGAATAAAATCAATGAGCTTTTAAGACAGGCTGAGAATTTAAGGTCGGAATATGAGAATATAAGAACAGCCTTGGAACAGCATATAAGAAAAATAGGGGAAATTGCCGCAAATGAGGAATTGCTGAAAAAGCAGATTTCGGAAAGCGAGAAGCAAGATATTGAATCACTGAATATGAGTCACTCAAATCTTGAATCGGAATTTGGATTAATGGATGAGGAAAGGACAAAAATTTCAGCAAGAATCAGAGGTAATGAAAATGCTGTCGGAATACTTAAAGGCAGGCGTGAATACTGCCGTAAGGCGATAGAATATTACAATAATTGCAGGGAGCTTTCGGATACTGCAAACGGAAAAATCAAGTTTGATACATATGTTGTAGCAGCGTATTTTGACAGAATACTTCTCAGGGCAAACAACCGTATGTATAAAATGACAGACGGCAGGTATAGGCTTGTACGCAGTGACAGTTCGGACGATAAAAGAAGGACCTTCGGACTTGATATAAATGTTGCAGATAATGCAAACGGTAAAATGAGGAGTGTTAATACACTTTCGGGCGGAGAAAAATTCATGGCAGCACTTGCACTTTCACTTGGATTATCTGATGAGATACAGTCCGGGTCGGGAGGAATACATCTTGATACAATGTTTATAGATGAGGGCTTTGGCTCACTTGATGACAAATCATTAGTGAAAGCAATACAAACACTTAAAGAATTAAGCACAGGCGAGTGTCTTATAGGAATTATATCTCATGTCGGACGGCTTAAAGAGATGATAAACAAAAGAATTATTGTATCAAATGAAAATAATATAACAACCGCAAAGGTAGAAATATGACAAAAAGACACTCCTGAACCGCATTGGTCAGGAGTGTTTT